>JAMOPB010000493.1 GCA_027064945.1 Candidatus Cloacimonadota bacterium | reverse complement strand
CTGTATCTGAGGATGTTACTACAATACTGGCACCAGCATAATTATCAGAAGTGTTAGCATTTTCCAAATTGATTTGTGTTATACCATATTCATCATTTTTAACTTTTATAGTCTGTGAATTTGACTGAACTTCTTTATCTTTAGTAATTTTCCAATAATATTCTGTAGAGGTATTATCTCCGTTATCGTGATTAGAATATATTGAAGTACTGTCATCTCTTACTCTAAATCCAGCACCTTCGAATAAATTACTTCCTTGAATATGAGCATTTATTGTCTTATTATTAAAATCAATTGTAAAATTATTAGAATCTCCACCATCGTTATCAAAAATTAATTTATAATTTGTAGTTAAATTGATTGTTGTGTCTTCAGTTAACGTTCCACCAAGTTTAACAGTTCCTGAATTCTCTGTTAAACCATTTGTAAATGTATATGACTGAGATTCAGAACCTCCAGCTACATTATCAAATAAAATATCATCAGTCCCTATTATTGCTGGTTTTCTGATTTGCCATACGGTGTTTTTATTGTTATCACCTTCAGCAACTGCTATCAGATAATAAGATAAATTGATACCATTGGGAAAATCAGGATGTCTTTCAAAAACTCCATCTTTATATAAATAAATTCCATTTTCTTTTGAATCGGTTTGCCCTGCTAAGAAAACAATGTCACCTTCTTGCGTAGTCTGCCCATCTATTGTATAAGGACCACCTTGTTCACCTATCTCTTGATTTGTATCAGCCTTTAATCTTACTCTGATAGTTCCCGCTCTAGTATCTATAAATCCGAGCGGCGCGATCTCACCTCTCTGAGACAATCTAGTGTTAGAATAAAAGTCGTCTGGATTTTGCAGATAAAAATTAGTAGCACTTCCAACATATAATGCAAAATAGTCTTTTGATAAATAAGCACTCAATTGTTTATTAGCATCATTCGGGTCCACATATTGGAAATGTGAAAGACCGCCTCCAAAAGACCAATCTGCATTTGGTTGGTTAGTATCTGGATGATGTATCACCAATTGCTTATCTTGAGTATCAATAGTAGTATCTTTAGTTAAATTACCACCAAGTTGAATCACATCATTATTTATCTCGATCCCATTATTGGCGGTTAGATTGGATCCAAATTGAGCTTCTTGCCAATTACTATTATCTGATAAATCTCCGTTGCCAGTATCTATTAGCTGATAAAATTTATCATCGGCTTTAGAATAAACCAACATACCCCATTTTCTTTTTAATTGAGGTATGTTGTCTCTCTCAGTAGAATCTTCTACAGTAATGTATCCACCGATTAAATTTTTATCTTCAAGTAATCCGAAATCTCCTCCTGGCTCAAAAGTACCGGTAATTTTGATAGCCATAAAATTCTCCTTGTTAAAACGTATGTCGAATGTCTATTCTCTTAGGTTGTGATATTTTTTTCGGTGAGCCTTTTTTCTAGCAAACGGTGAGCCTTTTTTCTAGCAAATAGAAAATAGTAACCTTTCTAATACTGAGTTACAGTTGGCAGAACCTAGATGCAGAAAAACTTTTTTTAGTCCGCGCGAACCGGTCTGGACGGTGAGCCTTTTTTCTAGCAAATAGAAAATAGTAACCTTTCTAATAGCTTGTTACAGTTAGCAGAACCTAGATGCAGAAAAACTTTTTTCTAAATATCATCCCGGTCTGATCTCTGAAAACTTTTTTCTTGCAAATAGAAAATAGTAACTTTTCTAATACTGAGTTACAGTTGGCAGAACCTAGATGCAGAAAAACTTTTTTAGTCCGCGCGAACCGGTCTGATCGTCCAAACTAGTTTTTCAGTTTGCTGTTTTAAAATAACAACCTTTCTAATAGCTTGTTACAGTTGGCAGAACCTAGATTCTAATTCAAAAAAAGCAAAAACTAGGAACATAGGTTCCTAGTTTTTAAAAATTTAAAATTAACTCATTTGTGAATGTAAATCACTTGTTTGTTGGTAAGTGGTTCTAATCATTCTGTAAGTTATAGTTACTCCGTAATCATTTGTAACATCTACTGTACCTGCGTTAGTTCCATCTACTCCGAATCCTGTATCGGTGTCTTTCCAATCATTATAATCGCCCCAGCTATCTGGATATACAATATAATAATATTCTGAATTTCCACTGTTCGTGAAATTATAAGTCCCAGCAAACCCAGATTTTAATTGTGAATTAGATAAGTTTTTAACATCAGCTTCTGTTAAAGTGTCATTAACATTAGCTCCCCAATAAACTCTGTAATACCATCTTACATTGAAATCTCTTTGGAACGTTTGGTTTTTAGTATTCTCACCTGTAATTCTCCAAGTATAAGTTCCAGGGCTTGTTAAAGATTTATCAGCACCAATATCTACATCTTCTGTACCATCATTAGCCAATCCGCTCACAAGTGTGGTATTTGAATTTGTTACATCAATAATTGATATACTGTTATCTTTAATGTTTTCATCATTAATTGTGCTCCAGTTAAATGTTCTAGTGCCACCTGCTACTTTATCACCAACTTCTAGTGACTGAGTTTGAGATGCGATATTAAATGAAGTAAAGCTTGGATACTGATAAGGGAATAATATTCTTTTAAGCACTTCGTTAACAGGCATTCCATCTACTATTTCACCAGCCTCTAGTCCACCGTGATCTTGTGGTAATGGATCTGGAGCATTCATATAAACAGCATTTCCAGAAATTTTAATAGCAGTTAATTCATCAGTACCTACAACGTCATGACCGCTATCATTAGTAATTATCCATTGTGTATCTGAATTCTCTGTTCCTTCTTCTATAATAAAAGTAGCACCAGCTGCATGGCTTCCTGCTGCTAAATCGCTAGATCTGTTAAGTTGATTATTGGTTTTATCATAAACATAAATACCATTTTCTGTAGCATCAGTCTGCCCAAATAAAGCAACTCTATCGCCGTCAACTAGTTCTACATCATCTATAGATAACGGATCAGGAATACTTGTTAGATCAATATTGTTTAAAGAAATAACTCTTACAGGATTTTTCCATGTAATATTTTTAGTCGTATCACCAAGTAAATTCTGAATTGCGTTATAAGTTAAAAGCTCTTTTGTCGGATCCACAGATGTAGATGTATCATTTAAAATTCTATCAATGTTTTTAATTTTAAAATAAGAACCTTTCCATTGATAAGCGCTTGGATCAGCAAACCAGATTTTATATTGGTTTCCACTATAATGTTCTGCACCAAATTCTATAACTTTAGCCTGTGGTGGTATAAGTAATTCTGCTCTGAATGTCATATGAGTAAATTCTGTTCTCTCGTTTTCTATGTTAACTAAATCACAAAATCCTTTTGTTTTAACTATTTCACCATTAGGCATTAAAAATTTTACGTAAGTTTGAAAAGCATATTCGTGGCCATCATTCATAAGCCATTCAACAAAATATACTCTTCTTATATATTTATCGGCAGGATTATAGAAATATTTATCATTAGTGAATTTAATAAAAGCTGTTTCACCGTCTTGGCCATCAACTATTAAACTGTTATCGTCACCGCTGTGATTTGTTTTATCTAAATCGGTATCCGCTGCACCGTTTGTTGGCAACTCCCAAGTATTTGTGATATTTGAAAGCTCATCATTATAATTAGATGACATACTAAAATCTAATTTATATTCGTTTATAACTTCAATAGTTTCAGTATGTCCTTTTATTTGAGCGTCAATATAACCTTTTGTTACAAGCTGTTTGTCTGTCTCGGCTTCACTATCGGTTTTATAATTGCCTGTAGCATAATCTTTATAAATAGGTGCTATTGTGTAATCAATATGCTGTTCAAAAGAATCTATAATACCTTCAATTTCTGGTATTGTTACTGATTTGGCTTCACTTATTTGACAAAGCCATAGAGCACCTCTTAATTTTCTAGCTATATCTGCAGATGGTTCATCACTTGCTTCAATTCCGGTAGGTTTAACATCCTCTGTTAAAGTAATTTCACCTTTGTACCAAATACTATCCGGTGCGATTTGTGTAAATGTAAAATTCTGTGAATAAGCACTATTATCAGATACTTTAAGACCTTTAAAGGTATAATCTATTGTTGTATTATTATCTAATTGTCTGTTATTAGTAAAAATAACAATTTTGGTATTAGTTTTTAAAACTTCTTCAGTTTGGATAGTGAAAACTGCTTTATTTTCATAGGTTCCACCAAAGAAAAAAGCACCGTTAGCATGAGGCCAGTTATAATGTGAATTCACATTGTCTATATTTATATTCCATGCTTTTTTGATTGTTTCTTCTAATGTGTTAGTACCTGTTACAATTGGTGGTAAATCAATTTTATTCATCGCAGTAGGCACGACCGCGCTGTCGCCGCTTTCAGAAGGCGAAAGCATTGAGTATTCTTCCCAGACTCCGCTTCCTTTATACTGATAAGTTACGTTATCTTCTTTTACTAATGCAAGCATACCTTCTTTAAGATTCAGCTCAGGTATGCTGTCTCTGTCGGCTATTGTTGGAACTACTCTTAAACCACCTAGTAAATCGATATCTTCAACTAGTGGAAAATTTCCTCCCGGTTTGAATAAACCTGTAATTTTAATTGCCATCAATTCTCCTTGATTAATATATTATACGATTCTTTGGGATTGAAATCAAAAAATCCGAAAAAAGCAATAAAGAACTCAGCTCGCTGTAAGCGAGGCACTGAGTTCTTTATTTTTTGAATTTCTTAAATGGGTTTATTAAAAATGTGAAAGTATAACTTATAGGTTTACCTATAACATCAGGACCCACATTCCAGTTTTTCCAACCGATATTGCATTTCAACCCATAGTTAGCAAATGGATATTTCCATCTAAGTCTATACATAGGATATATTTTATTATTTTCATCATAGACTTCTGTATACTCGAAACCTGTTTTATCAACTCTACTATCCAAACAGTTTTCATAATCATTATTGAATTCTTTTGTAGAACATTTGGAATTTTTAAAGGCTTTTCTAAATCCAATATGTTTTACTGGAATTCCATCAAATCCGAGTTTAAGACCAAGATTGTGAACTGGATTTCTGAGAACAGTCCATCTGAATCTTGTCCAAAAATTACGTTTTCCATCTACGTGTGATTGTAAATAGTAAATATCTCCATCAATCCCATCATCTTTATTACCATAAATAGCATCTATCCATTTATCTTTGAATTTGTGGTTAGGATGAGAAGTTTCATTTCTTGGTTCATAATCTTCAATTCTGTTTAACAGCAGTGCTGTACCTACTATAAAGGGAGAAAAGAGAATAGCAACTAGCTGAACGAAGAAGGTTACTAGTATTCTGATTATATTTTTAATGTGTTTCATTCATCACTCCCAAACAATCGCTTCAACTTCTTCAATGGTAGTTGCTTCGTTAACTTGTTTTCTAAGTTCATTATATTTAACAAAAATTTCTGTTTGTGCTTGTCCTGCTTTTTGCAGTGCCTCTTTAAGTTCAGGTTTTGTTAATTCAATAGTCTCATTATTATAATCAATCCAGTTAATAGTTGTCGTATCGTCTGGCAATCCATTAATAGCTCTGTTTATCCTGTCTTGAGAATCTTCATCTCCATTAAGTTCTTTTCCGTTGTTTAATGTTATAATTATTTTATTAACAAGATCAGTTCTTGTTTGCTTAATATAATTTATTTTGGCTTGTTTAATTTGATCTAGTTTATTCTCTTCTTCTTTTTGTTTAATTTCTTCTTCTGTTTTATCAAAAACTCCAAACAGCTTAAAAGATTTGAACTGTATTTCTGTTATTTGAGTGAATTCTGTGTTGTGTTTTTTAGCTACATTATTTATTATGTCTTGTGTTACGCTATCCTCGAATGCATATATTTGGTTATTTGTATCTTTATAATATTTCATTTATTTCTCCTTATTTAAGTTCGAGCCATTTATTTACTGAAGCATTATAAATAGCCACTTTATAAGTGCTACCAGCTGGAACTATTACATTTCCTCCACATTGTGGATAATCACTTGAATTATCAGCAGCTAAAGGCACTGAAACCCCGTCTATAAAAACTTCTATAGATACTGTGCAGTTGTTTCCTTGGTTTGAAAAAATATTTACCATAATAGGTTTTCCAGTTGTATTTGTATAAGTAGTTCCAGCACTTCTGTTACTAGTCTCATCATGCCAGCTATAACCATCACCTCCAATGCCTAACAGATTTTTAGGAACACCTTGAACTAAATCAGCGTCTAACCCACTTCCTGCTCCGTCATGCGCTTTCACCATATCAAGTACTGTTATTTGTGACATTATTCATCCTTTCTTATATAGATTCTATACCTAGAACACCGTTATCTACGTATAATCTATAAGGTGTCCCATCTGTTCTGTCTATTAAGATTACTCCGTAACTATCAGATGCAAATCTAATATCGGCTACTGCTGGCTGTGCGTTGGAATAATCTTTATTAAGTTTCCTATTCTCTAGATCCAAAGTGGAAGGTTGATATGGTCCACTGATACCAACCTTCTTAATACTGTTACCTTCTTTAACTAATCCTGGCATTATTCTTCTCCTTTAGGCTCTGTATAAACTAGCATTCCGTTATCTAAATCTATAACAGAATTTTTAAGTTTTTCAATATCTGTTTCGTTGTTTATCTGTTCTTCTATAGCCCATTTATTTTTATATAACTGTTGGCCTACTTGTATAATTTCTTTTTTCATTTCTACAAGCTGGGTTCTGGTTACTGTTGTAAAACTATTATCTGCTAATCTAAATTCTACAGTATCATCATCGTTTTCTAAGATATCTAGTAATCCATTTATGTTTGTTAGTGCGACGGTTCCAGCATCTATGTCTTTATCGATTGTTTGGCTGTGGATGGTAGTCTTGGTAATTTTATCAGTAAAAATATTTTTTAATTCAGATAATTTATAATTTTTTACTTGTTTTTCATCTAAAACCCATGTGTTATTTTCTGAATCCCATTTACTGAATTCAAAAGGTTTTTCAAGCGTCCATCCTTCAGGTACAGGCCCAATTTCTTTTATCTTTTGACTTTCTTTAGTTTCTATATTATAGATTATTTTTCCTCTATAATCTTCTTTTATTTCCCATTCAGTTCCATTAAATACAGGTATCTGGTTTTCTCCATATTCAGGTGCCTGTATAAGCGTACAATTTCTCGGGATTAAATATCTATTTTTTTCTAAAGGATCTTTTCTAAGTGTTATAGTACTAATATATATACCTTTATCATTATAACTGTATCCAATCATCTATACTCCTTAATATTTAATAACAAACATCAATGCTATGTTTCTTGGTCTAGTTTCGGGACCACCCGTTGCTGAAGTTGTTCTACCATAATTCCAGTCATGGTGTCCATTACCATTTTCACATGACGTGGTAGACCCTCCATCATCATTGTCAATATACTGATAAGATATATGTGTATGTTCTTTTAGTTCATCAGCTTGCCAACTCGCAAATGTTCTTCCAGAATCTACTCCGCGTCCATTATCCCAACCTCTTATAAACTCACCCCTTAGATCAGGCAGATTAAAGGTAGTACTACCATCACCTGCACCATAGGTTTCACCAATCACATCAAATAATCTAGAATAAGTAGTTCTAGAAATTTCAGCTCCATTGCATTCTAAAAATCCTTCTGGAACATTTTCAGTCGATAAAGTAATTACTGTCCCTACAGGGACTCCAATTTCTATCGCAGTTTTCCCGTTGAGTGTTTGCGCATCTAAATCACTTAATTGTTTAATTTTATCACTCATTCATCATCCTTTTATTCATTTTCATCCCAGCTTATCGCATCTAGCTCCTCGACACTAGTTGCCACTTCCACTTCATCTTTTAACTTCCAGAGTTTAGCAAGCTGATTTTTATAGTTTTGTCCAAGTTCTGTTAACATAGTTTCAACATCTTGTAAACTTAAAGTATGATAATCATTGTTATAATCTCTTATAGTCATCTTAGAGGAACCTAGTTTAACTTCTAAATCGTAACCTTTTTGAAGCTTATCAATATCTTCAAGAGTTGCATTCATTTTGATGTTAGAAGTTGGACAAACGTAACCTTGTGATAACTGAGTTCTGAATGCTGTGGTTAGTTCTGATTTTTTAAAGTTTTTATATAAATTTACATCTATTTTCCAGTCATCTAATTTTTCATCGAACACCACATAAAACCCATCCGATAAAGGTTCCTTATCTGTCAAGTTATCAGGTAATTCACCGTGCTGTAAAAAAGTTTTACTTTCTTTTGTTTCTTTATCATAGACTATTTTACCGTAATAATCATCTACTAAATCCCACCCGTTCCCATTAAATTTTGGTATTTTACCTTCTTGGAAAGATGGTTCAATGTCTGTAACAAAAGGAGGTTTTAGATAAATTGAAGGGTTTGAAGGGTCTTGTTGTACTCTTACCTCGCCTGTATAATATTTCGTCTTTTTATCATATCCATACATTATTTTATACATATAAATACTCCTTAATATTTGATGTAGAACACAGTAGCTATGTTACGTGGTCTAGTCTCAGGACCACCTGTGGCTTGAGTATCAAACCCATAGATTCTATTTGCATCACCGCCTCCCCATTCAATGTCACCGCCAGAACCAGTTAAATTTGCGAGAGTAGTTGAATGATGTATATGGCTTCTAAACTCATCTTCTTGCCATCCGTCAATACCCAATTGTCTCCCACTGTCTATTCCTCTTCCGTGATCATAACCTCTTAAAAATTCACCTCTTAAATCAGGTAGCTGAAATTTGGTTGATGCCTCAACCCATGTTACACCACTGTCATCAGATATATCTGTTCCATCTGTTGTACCATCACTAGTAGCTTCATATACGGTGCCATCAGAAATCGATTTTCTAAGTTCCCCTGATGAAATAGTCTCACCATTTGACCACGTTTTAACATACATTGCACCAATTGTGTTAAATAGTTTGGTGAATTTAGGTGAATCATCAATATCTATTATTGCACCATTACATTCTGTAAATCTTGGTAAATTTACACCTGCTTCACCTGAAAAAGATATAATAGTACCTACAGGAACTGTAGGTGTATATTCTGTAAAAAATTTTCCTGCTAAAGCTGGCATTATACTACCCTCCAATCACTATTTAATGCATTGTAAATAAATTTATATTCTTTATATGCCACATCTAAATGTATTACACCAGATTCGTCACTCATTATTGACTCATCTCCACCTGATTCAACATCCAAATTATTCGTATCAAAAGTTCCTTTAACATCATTGATGAAAATAGTATCCCCGTTTCTTGGATTTGCTGGAAGTGTAATAGTAAACGAACCTCCACTTGTATCTGCAAATATATAGTCACCATTGGTTGCTGTATAATCAGAGTTTTTATCTCTATAATTCCATTGAAGTGTTAAGACATTTGCTACGTGGTCTTGGTCAATGAATACATATCCGTAGTATTGTTTAAATTCCAATTCATCACCTGTATTAAGATCAATCAGCCATTTAATATGAGTGCTGTCTTCTTCTGAAAAATGCACACCGTTAGCTAGCTTAACACCGTTTCTAAACACTTCAAGTGATTTTCCATCAGGATTATAAACTCTATCATGTGGTAATTCGTAAACAGTTCCAGCAGATATATCTGATGTTAACGTTACAAATTCATCAAACGCAACTACATTAGTGCCTTGCATACCTTGTAAATCATAAAGAACACTATAACCGTAAACTACTGTTCCGTCTGTTAGTGATGTGAATTTAATTCTAAAATCTGAAGTATCAGAATCGAGATAAACTCTATAAGGTTCGTTGATTTCTATCCAGTTTGTTCCACCATCGATGCTATATTCTACTTTATAATTAGCAGTATCTTGCGCTGTATTTATAAATATTTCGAATGCTGAAAAACTGCCGCCGTTAAGTATTATATTATCAGTGATAAAATATTGATTTGTATCATAAACATAGTAACGCTCCATACTGCTAAAAACACCTGTATTATCTATTAATTCAGGATCCGGATTATTTTTATCAAAAATTGAATAAGTTTCTTGTGCGAAATCGCTTGCCGCAAGTAGTATTTCATATATAGCAGCACCATCTCCGCCCAATCCTCCAACAGGTACAACCTCTTCAGTGGTGCCGTCTGCTGGACTAATTCTTTTTGTATAAATAATCTGATCAACTAAGTTGACAGCTAATTCACCTATAGCAATATCGTTAGTGGAAGGTACTTTACCTGGTACTGAACTACGTTTTAATAAAAATTTCTTAGCCAAAGTGTCTCCTTTTTGTGTTAATATATACACGAAACCAATTTGCTGAAAACCGCAACTAACGATAATCAGCAAACTGTCATCATGTGATGTGTTTTACCGAGGCTAGATAGCCTCAGTTTTTATAATTTCTGCTATTTTGCTTTGCCGTTCTGCTAGTCTCTCCATAAACGCATCACCTTCAATCGTAAGTTTTATATCTATTATATTCTCAGGGTCGAATATTTTTAATACTTTTTCGATAAAAAATCTATTATTTAGCTTCTCTTTTTGTTCCTCATCTAGCGTTTCATACAATTCTTTCAATATATAAGATAATAATATTATCATTTTAGAATTGTCTGCCACGGAATCCGCCAAGTCAAAAACTTCTTCATTGATTTTTTTTCGTATCGTGCCTTTCGAAACATCTAAACGCTGTTCCGCAGGTTTTTCTACAATTTTCTTGCGCTTTATTTTTTTTCCTTCGTAAGTTGTTACATATTCAACCATATTCTATACCTTTCAATCAAGTCATTTATATACGATAACTTGATTATCAATTGAATCATAAAACACTCCTCGGTTAACCATAAACATTTTCACATCATTTGCGTCAGGAATTACAATATTGCCGAATTCTGTAATCAAATAATCGTCTGTTTCTTCAGTTTCTGTTGATAGTAAATCTTTTGTAATTAATTTTTGTACCTCCTCGGTATTATTTTCATAAATTATAATATCTTCATAATCATTTTCGTTTAACTTATAACCGCCCAATATAATGCTTTTATAAAAATATATAGCATTAAAACCTGCGTGGTTGGAAACAAAATATCCATTATAAATCTTATCGATTGACGCAGGAACAGTGTAAGAAATTACATCATCACCTGACATATGGCTAACATAATTATGTCCACTTACAAAAGCTATTGCATTAGATACATCATCGTAAGAAAATCCGAAAATATTTTTATAAGTAGAAGTGTCATCACCATCACTGTAAAATGAAAAATCACTATATTTATAAGATTTACGAATCATTGCGTGTTGGTATGATGATTTATGATGACGAAAAGAGTTAACAATCATTGTGATGAAATTGTTATTTATCATCATTGTTAAATCATTTCTAGAATCAAATTTCGGTCCAAGATCATGTGCTTGAACATTTTCGATTTGAGACCCAGACTCATTGAATCTGATGCGATATATAGTATCATTATCCGATGAATTAGAATAAAATGCAAATACTTCTTTAGTATTATTTTTGATTGCAATATCGAATATATAACGTTTCACGTTTGATATTGATGCAAAATCCGTTATTTCAAAAGAAGTATCGTCGATTTTATATATTGCGATATTTTCATTTGAATAATCATACGCGCTTACTATATAATAATTATCAATTTTACCCAATATATCTGTTCTATCGCTTTCAAATCTCGTATCATCAATATTGTTGAATGTATTAGATACTATATCGTAAATAATTACTCCAGATTTTTTCATTATAATAATTTTTTGACTATCATCGTCTATAAACGTCCATTTATTGGTATAGTGAGAAGCTTCTATATCGTCTGCGGTGTAATTCATTTCTGCAATAATTCTATCTTGAGTTATATCAAAAATTTGTACTTTTGGATCAGCTCCTCCTGCTATTAATGATATATAATTATGTTCATTAATTTCTAAATTATGAGGCAGAATATTCATATACGTATAGCCGCTATATAATATCTGTGCTACGGCAAACCTATTTCTATCTAATAAAAAAGTTCGTTTATTAAATTCAACTTCACTATTATCTGCAATAATTGATACATTGTTTAAATTTTTTCGCACGTATATGATTAAATCAGAACCGTCTTTTTTGGATACTGAATAATCGCTATATATAAAATTATCATTTAGATTTGTAGTAACAAATAAAGCACTTTTAGTAAAGAAAGCATTATTTTCTATATCGAAGTCTGCAGGTGTGGAATATGCGATTCCTAGAGTTCGTGAATAGAAAGTCGCATTCGATGTATCAACAATTCCAAATCTATCAGCTATAGGAGTAGCATATCCTCCATTTTTATATGTAAGAGCGATTAAACCATGGCGCCCATTTTCATAACTATTATCATGGTCTGAATAATATGTATCATAACGTTTATTTTTGTAAAGACTAAGAATGCAATTGCGTGAATGACTTGGATTGGATAACGTGCCACACATTACAAATGTATCAAAATAAAAATCATTTTTTAATCTATACGCGTTGGCATCAATACGTATTGCGGATTCTGGAAGTAAGTCATTATATATTTGTAGAGTTACAGATTCATAACCTGTTCCATACCCATTACTCTCACCTTTAAAAACTCCAACACCTTTTTCATCAATTGCATTAAATAATAAAACCGTTTCGTGCAGTTCTTCAAAATCTTTAGTATATGAAGAGCACAACATTTCTCGATTATGAAATATTGCATTATCCCAATCATAATTATATTGGTAAGAAACTTTATATCTGGTATGAGGCACATCAAAAGTATCATCGGAAGAACTGTAACTTGAAATCAGAGGTCGAATTTGTGTTGGTTCTGATTTATCAGATTTCTGCGTAAGAGCCCAAAATGAAATAGTAGAACTATTAACAGCAAAATAATATAATGATTTTATATAGCTTATTGCGGCAACACGATGACGGTTAGTAGTATCTCCATCTGCATAAACTTCATTCGCTACCTCATTAATAGTCACGTTAAAGTTTTCATCATATGCTTTATAATATACTAAACCATCAGATTTTAAATAAAATACATAAAAATAATTATTTATAAGATTCTTGAACATGAAAGCCGCATTTTCAGGATAAATATTAGAATCTAGCTGCGTAGTTACTGTTGCTTTAACTGCGTCTTCAGATAATTTAACTATATATAAATTACTACCGTTAGATGCTAATATAACATCATCATCAAAATTCACGTAATTTCCTAGAATGGGGCGACTACTGTTATTTAAACATGTATAACTAGTTTCGTCTCCATTATCAAGATTCTTTTTCGTTAAAAAGCCGGCGGTTCCTCTATAATACAAATATCCTTTATCACTTGTAGAAGATTTAACATATAAGAATTTTGTTTCTGGTGTAAAACCAATATTGTCTATTGTATAAGCTTCATTTGTTTGCTCCGAAACTAAATCGCATTCAACATTTATATCTGGATTAATATATGCATTATTCCTGTGTTTTAAAAATAAACCGTGAATTTTTTCTTTAGAATTTAAAAAAGGATATTTATATATCAAATGGTCCGTTAAATACGTACCTTTCACTAAATTATCTGAGTTTTTTTGCGCACTATATATTATTTTTTTATGCGAATGTAAAGTCAAGTTTAATTTATAATTTTGCTGTAAAAAATCTTTTAATTTAATTTCTACTTTATCATTGTTGAAATTTGTGTTAATTAATTCTATTTTATTTTCAACATCGATTATTGAATCTGCAGAAATATTTTCTGGATGTAAACTAATAGTTTTATACGATATGTTGGAGATTATTTTTTCTTCTTTATTTTTTATATAAGCTTTTATAGTTACTGTTTTTATTGTATCAATATTTAAAATCCTTATTTGAAAAGTATTGGTACTACAAGGATTCCCTGATACATTGGAACAGTCTGTAGAGCCAACTGGTTTCAGCTCGATTAAACTTCTTTCATCATCGCTTTCAATATAATAGTGTTCGCGTTCAGAATCATTAATGCTTATCTGATATCTATCATGTGTCAAATGTATTTCATCTATCTCGTTCGCAAAGTACGTAGATGCGCTATCAATTTCATCCATTTCATACTTAATTAAATTCACTGTTATAGTATTAGAAATGATTTCACTATATTCATTATTTTCATAAACAGAGATATATATTCTATCGCCAAATTCGCATTCAGAACATAATGAATTCAAATAAATAGTATCATAGTAATCAGTATCTTGAGTTATTTTCTCTATTACATTTCCATTTTCATCAATAAGTGCCCAAGTAATTTGAGGTGGCAGCACTCCATCATCTGTAGCCGGTAAACATGTTAATGATACATCTTTTTTTAAATAATAAATATTATCAATTACTTGAAATTTTCCATTTACTTTAATTTTTAATTTAGGCGCTAAATCGCTAGATGCAACAAGTCTTTTATAAGCCCAATCGGAAGCTTGATTCCCCGACACATAACGAGCGCGTACATAAAACGTCTCACCTGGATTAACAGCAAACAAAGGTGCCCAAGGCTCGTTAGAAATGTAACTTTCATAAGAAGTAAAATTAACATCATAAGAAATTTGAAATTCTGCGTAATCCATTTTACCTGTAAAATTTTCATCAGTTTTGTATGCAGTCAGATATATAGGGCCTTTAAAGTTATCTGGATTATTCGCAATAATAGAAGGTGTCTTAATAGGACTCTTATGTTCTGCTTCCCAGTTTTCAGAAACCTGGAATATATATTCTTGCCCCGTAGCCGTGTCAATAGATTTAGAATACATTTTACCATCTGAAACATTTAAAGCCACTTCACCAACAATCAGATCGTCTATTGTAGGTATTTTGCCTGATTCATTGCTGTGTTTTAAAACAATTTTCATCTCACTCGCCTTTTAAGTGTTTTATTGATAAAATCAATTTATCATTAGAATATATTTTAGATTTATCAAATGTCTTGGAATATTTATAATTAAAATCTTTACCATTTGCTGTATATTTATTTAGCAATAAATTATCATTATATTCATAAAATTCTTCTTTCAATTTATTACCTCTTAAATAAGTAACAGAATGAAGAATCTCTTTATTTGAACCATATTCATTAACGGTTTCAATATCGTGTGTTTTCACATATGTAGGATACCAGTGTCTAGTTAAACGTTCTTCGTACCTTACAATTTCGCCTTGAAATCTAACAATTTTAATAAATTTATCATTTTCTTTTTTATGTACAATTGTGTAATCTTTGTTCTTAATAATATAATAGTCTTCATCGTGATAATAATAAGTGTATGTTTCGTTTAAAAACAAATTTGTTTTTTTGATTATTTTGTTATTTTTGATGAAATATCTTATCTTAGGCTCATATTTACTATTAAATTCAGTAATTGGGATCAAATTTGATTCAGATAAATATTCAGTATATAAGTATTTATGTTTCATTATCGAAATTAAACTGTGAAAATCAGAATCTATTTTTTCTAGTACTTTAACAGATTCATTTTCAAAAAACAATTCTTTAAATAAAGCGACGCCTGCAGCACAAAATTGTTCAATGCGCTCACCATGTTCTGAATTCATAGTTTTAAATTTAAAACCCATTAGTATGTACCTCCGTGAATTATTTCTTCAAATTTTATGCCATTTTCCTCGTCATTTACCACCAACATTTTACCGGCGTTACCGCTGTAAGAACCCCAGTCAATTCTACCAACATTTATGATGATTTCATCACCTGTTTCAGGATCAATTCCTTTAGTATATAATAATCTATCATATACATTTACAGCCAATTCACCAATTTCAATATCTTCCAAATTTGGTTTTTTCCCTGGTACATTACTGCGTTTGATTAAATATTTTACAGACATGTATATATCCTTTATATGAAGTAAATATAGTTTGCTAGTTTCTGATTCCTTGAAAGCCAAAAACTAGCAAACTATCATTATATAATGCGTAAAATTCAAAGACTATATAGTCTCGAGTTTTAGTTTTAGTTTTATTTTCAAAAAAAAGCAAAAAGGCGTGCATTGCACGCCTTTTCTGTAATCTATTTTTTTAATTAAAATGTACCGCCATCTATCGTACTGCCAGGTACCCAGTTGGTACCATCAAATTCAAGATAATCACCAGTTGCTGCACCTGAAGTATTAACATCAGATAGATCACTAACTGCAGCTGTAGCAAACTCTAATACATCTTCTGTAGCATTAACTTTAACAAATTTGCCAGCATCACCTGAAGCGTAAGAACTAGGGGTGTCATCGAGAGCTACAAATGTAGTTCTGCCAACAGTATTCATATCAATGTTTTTCCAAGTAGAACCATCGAAACTTAACACTTGATTAGCTGCTGGAGAACTGAGTGGTTACATCAGATAAATCACCAATTGAACTGTTGCCAATTACAGTTTGTACTCTAGCATCTGTATAATAAAGATTAGTAGTGCCTTCACTGATATCATCAGTTGTTAAAGTAACATTTGGTCCAGCTTTGCCATTAACAGTTTGTACAGCAGTATCTCCTGGACTTAACAATTCAGTCCAGTCTGTCATATCACCAGCTGTACCACCATTGTGAACATATGATTTATTTTCATCTGTTCTAATTGCAATATCACCTTCTTGCGCACCCAATGCAAGTTGCGCCGATTCGCTGTCAACTACAAATGTTTCAGTAATAGCGATAGCTGGAAGCTGTGAACTTGAAACTTTACCATCACTATCAAGTGATGCAACACCGTCAGCTGCACCTTTTTGACTTAACGGGATAAATGTAGAATTCGCCCAGTTTTCCACATTAGCAGTAATTTTTAAACCACCAGCTGTTGAACCGTCACCTATCCAAAGATCTTTGGCGTCTGAGGCCCAAATCAATTCACCTTCTACTGGCGTATAACCAGGTCTGTTAGTTTCTAAACCTCTTTTAATTTAATTGTAGCCATGTTTATTATCCTTTGATTAAATATGTTTAATGTGCTATTGGTTAGTTAGCATATAATCCGCAATCTAACACAAAGCTATCTTTTACTATTGTGTTGGAATCAAGTATCACACCCCTAGTGCCACCATTATTGGCAACTAGTTGCCCGTTTACATATAAACCATCTTCTTTCAATTCAAATGATGAATCGTTTGTGTAATGTGAGAATCTTTCAATATCAAAAGCTCGATACTGAAAACCAGCCGGAATAGAATTAATACGATAAATATTACTAGGTAACCAGTTCATCGAGTTAGTAGTATGAATTGATCTTATTATAGTACATGGTTCAAGTACGTTGGCAAGTAAAAAATTGCCATTTTTATAAGTATCGCTGTAAACAAGATAAACCATATTGCAGATTTCGTGATTCGATACATTAGCTTTTAACTGAAAAACCCAGCGATCAGCTTCAACATATCCTACGGTAAAAACAACAGCTTGTGACCACTGGCCTTGTCTAAACTGCAATTCTATGGAAGAGTGAACAGGTTGTCCCCCGTTATCTTTTGTAGGATCTGATGTAAGATTCATGTTGCCATTGATTGCGATAACATATATTCCTGGTTCTTCAAGTTTCGTATATGATATATAAGCAGCAGGATTATCATTTTTAATATATAAACATTTTTTAATCCTTAACTTATATTAACACAGCCATCAGCTGTCTGTTTATAAGTTGTTCTTAGTAATCTGTAAGTTGTAGTAACTCCATAATCATTTGTAATATTAACAGTTCCTGCCTCACTCATATCCCATCCAAATCCGTTATCGCAATCAACAGCTTGCCCAATAGATCCCCAGCTATCTGGATACACAATATAATAATAATCTTCACCATCTACTACGTTAAAATTATAGGTTCCAGCAAAACTAGATTTCAACTGGCTGTTGCTTAACGCTTTTACTGCAGCTTCATCAAGAGTATCAGTAGTTGCTGGTCCCCAGTAAACTCTATAATACCATCTAACACTATAATTACGAGTAAAAGTTTCATTTTTAGTGTTTAAACCTCGTATTTGCCAAGTATAAGAACCTGAACTTGTTAATACTTTATCATTTCCTATATCTACATTTTCTTGGCCATCATTATCGAGGTTACTTACTAAAACATTTCCTCCAGTTAAATCTCTAATTTCAATGCTCCCTGATTGTATATTAGAACTATTAGAAGTATTCCATCTAAATGATCTGGTTCCTCCTACTACTTTGTCTCCAACTTCTAATGTTGTACTTTGAGAATCCATATAAAAAGCGGTAAAACTTGGATACTGATAAGGATAAAGAATTTGTTGCAAAACTTCGCAAGCTGATAAACCTGTAATAGTTGTACCGCTTTCTAAACCTCCATGATTTTCAGGCACCGGGTCGGAAGTGGAAAAGGTACAACCTGATCCTATCCCACCACCTCCACCTCCTAGACCTCCTGCATACTGGATGATCAGATCTCTTGGTAAAAAAGGCATAATATACTCCTTAAACTGTTGGAGACACTGGTGAAATTACAATTGTTGCAGTACCAGGTGTACCTGAAATATTAGATAAAAGTGCATTTACTCGTAAACGATTTTCATTATCAGCCATTGTCATTATTAATCTATATTTACCACTCTCAGACAACACTTTTCTAATAGGCGCAACAGTTTCTGCGCTATCTTCAAACATTATAGGATAATAGTCATCTAGCAATCTATTATAACTATCAAAAGTTAAAGTTAAACTTTCTTCATCGCCTTTTGAATATTGCACATATATAATATTAATAATTCTGGTATTAATCTCGCCGCTAACAACTGCACCATCGTCGCCGCCTTCAGCCAGCGTTTTTCCGTAAATATCTTTGATTATTATCATCAGTATTCTCCACTGTCATAAACTTCCGCAACATCATAAAGTTTATACCAGTTTGTATCGCTACTTGGATCTAGAATCTGAAATACTGCATAAGTAAATTTATTATTAAACACTAAACTATTTTGAAATTGCACGGTATAACCTGTAGGTGCTTGTACAGTTAACGGGTTAATATTAAATGTTCCTCTAACGTCATAAAATGCAATTAAATCATTATTGTTTGGTTCATCTTCTATAGTAAGCGTCACCGGTCCTGCAGAAGTATCTACAAAATATAAATTACCAGTTTGAACCACAGAATCATTATTAATATATATTGGAAATAATTTGCCACTGTTGCTTTCTTGTATCGCATCGTTAGTTAAACTATCACGCGGAGACATATCTACTGTAACAGTATCATTGTCTGAATCATACGCTACACGTGATAAAAGAAAATAATTCTCTTCATTCGCTTCACTCGTAAAAATTTCTATAAAAGCATAGTTAGGAGGATATTCTTCAACATATTTGTAACTTAAATATATATAATATGTTGTATCAGATGCAGGTTTATCGTATTCAAATAAAAAATCATTTAGAAATATGATTGGTTGATTATCTATTACTGCTGCACCTTCAGTAACAGTGATTTTGATTTTATCACTGTCAACCATAGCAACAGTTTTTAATCCTGTAGTGATAAAATTGATTACACCTTCAGTTGTATCTTTGAACACAGAGACTTTATAAAACTCTGCAACTGCACGCAGAACGTCAGAAGAAGATCTATATTGTTGGTAATCTAATGCTCTTTCTTGATTATTGATAAAATCAGTTGGTGTAGGATTTATTATAGCCATTGTTGAATTCCTTTTGTCAAAAAATATTCATTTTTTTAATATCCATCTTATACGTTGATTAGGGACCGCGGAAACACGCGTATGTCATTTTTTATAAAATTTATGATAATGCATGTTTAGCGATCCGAACCTACCCCATTTATTGTTTTCAAATTTTATTAGATTACCATTAAGTTTAAGTTCGCCTTCATAATATAGAACACATCTATTTTCCATCGAATCTCCTCCGATAGGGCTATAATATAGTGAATTTAATCCAATATTATACACGTCTCTGGTATCGATAATCGGATAACATACCCAGTGGCTAACGTCTCCGAATGCCGGATCTCTTTTAATTTCAACTTTTAAATCATTTTTTTCTATTTGATCTCTTAAAATCTCAATCAATTTATTTTTTAACCTAGGATTTTCCTGTGTTACTGTGCTCATGTTTCTGAATATGTATTGAAAAAGATTAGAATAATCTTCAATTGATACATAACCATCAGAACCAGTTAGCTGTTTTTTAAGTTGTGAATCTTTTTCTATCTGATGTATCACGAAAGGCGCAAAAAGATTTAAAAGAGCACCCCATGGAATAGTTGCTGAAAGAGGCGGAATTTCAGGCAAAGCAGAAGCCACAAGTCTGGCAGCGAAATCGGTTCTTTTTTTAATCATTGCTCCTCTCACTAAACCACTTTTGCCTGATAATCTATTTATGAAATAATCATGTAAATCATTGACATATTTTTGAATAATTGTTTCGCGTGAAACTGCTTGATTTAGATCCTGATTTCCCAGTAAATAGTTTGCATATCTGTCTGAAGTTTTTTCGCGTGTTGCAGTTAACAGTGCTTTATATAAATCGTTTACCTCATCATATACTACTCTTCCATCTCTTACGCTAAAATCTCTAACCCCTGCAGGCTCAACCAACCATTTATTAATATACATTGATTTATTACGATGCAATTCTTGCAGTTTTTTAATCAATTGTTTTTTATTCTCGTAATTTGATATTTTAGACCAATCAATTTTATTTAAAATTTCTTTTATAAATGAAGCACCCCAGTGTCCGTGATCAGGATCCGGTACCAATTGTCCTTTATCTAATTTGTATTTCATTTTGCGCATAACTATTTTTCTGAAAGCACCACTGATTTTATCCATCATATCTAACACAACAGGGTGAATGATTTCTGTTCCTAGATTAATATAAGCCCATTTTGTATTTCTGAGCTCAGTGTGCTTCGGGCCGAAAATTTCAAAAGAAAAGAGCCCATCTTTCGTAGGCACCGGTTCTTTATTCTTCCCTATTTCAAACATCTTTGGATTCGTAACTTGCTGACATTTATGTTCAGCTATAAATTTTTCTATATTTACAATATCTGCCATAGTACTTCCTTTTTATATCCAATCTGACCAATCTTGGGTCGGTTGCGCTGTTACAGGTGTATTTACTTTGTTTGTATTTTGTGAATTGCTATTTCCTAGTTGCTCAGGCTCTACCGCATTTTCAACTTCAATATCATCACATTTGATACAAAAATATTTTTTATACATCGGATCTTTAGCTAGCATTTTGACAGCTATATTAACAGCTGCATTTCTTAATTCCGGATGAATATTATTTAATATTTCGCGCGCTTGCGCATCAAACGCTATTGCTATTTTTTCGATTTGACTCATTCATTCTCCTTATTTTTTAAAATTTCTAACAATTGGGGTGCTCAAAAAAAGAGCCTTAAATTGGTGGCTGCGTACTACTTGCTGTATCTGAGATCGGCGAACTGATAATAGGCGTTATAGGTGGTGGATTAAAATCGGTAATTGGTGGCTGTTGAGCAGTTGATATTTGATTATCAATTATCAGTGACATTGGTGGTGATTTCATGTTGCCTGTTGGTGGACTACTATTTTGAGAATTTTTTTCTTGTTGTGCGCATCCCGGGATGATCTCATCTGTTTTGTTTTCAAATTCAAAACTCTCTTTTTTAATCACAGGCTCGCTGTTTTCTAGATTATCCATAAAATCAATAACGCAATCGATATTTGTAATACATTCATTTTCTAAATCTTCTAGACCTTCGATACCTGGATACATTTCTTGATATAAATCTAGCAATACATTTCTCGTTTCAATTAATTTTCTAAGTTCAGCAACTTCCAATTCTATCATAATACCTTTTGCTCCAACTTTTGTGCGAATAAATTTATTAAGATTATTTTGCCTCACAAAATCCGCCACTGAACTTTTATTTTTATAATTAAGTGAATCCATATATCGGTTAACTAACGCGAGCGGCAATTTACCTTCTTTTTCAAAAATCATTCTTAATTCATCGACCATACTCATTACGCTAGCCATGGTACCTTCATCACTTGCGTTTTCAGTAAGCTGTAAAACAAGGCTATCCCAGCTATTATCTAAAATAGTTAATACAAGGCGTCCGAAGCTGTGGCCTGAAAACATTACACGATAAAATGTTCCATCTTTAATATTCATATTTTCCCATTTTTTCTCAGTAACGGTATTAAGTAAAATACCGTAAAAAGTTTCAAGTTCATTTTCAACTTTAGATGTAAATTCATCAATATCCTTGCCTAATATGTTTACAGTTGCGGTTAACGGTATTGATGTATAAAAAAACGTAAAACGTCTTTCTTGTGTATTAATATAAGCAGGTACTTCCCTGTTGCTAAAAGTCATAAAATTAAAGCGCCTTTCAACATCAAAAGTATCTATACCTTTTTTCTCTATTTTGATTTTTCTGTTACCTGAAAGCATTTTTAATGTGTCAACAGATTTGCTATCGTATAAATTACTTTCATCAATAACCACCAAACTGCTTTGTTGGAGAAATGCATTAAATTGTTTTGTTATCTCATCGCTTCCTACAATATGTACATATTCGCTGTTTAAATACCATTCAAGTACCGTATTCACGAATAAATTTTTACCTGTACCGTAATTACCATAATGGAATGGTATAGTCGGTGTAATTTTGAATTGAGCAGTCATAGCAAGCCAGTTTATAAACCACTCCACACTTCCGTACTGCACGATCTGATAAATAAATGCTCTAGTATAAGGGCATCTCTCTTTAATTTCTTCAATTGCTTCACTTAGAGTGTACATACGACCATCGCGTTCTTCGAGCAATTCATCAGCTCTTTTTTTAGCCTTTTTATAATTAGTAGTAGGAACCCACATATTAATTAAAGAAATACCGTTTTCTTTAAATACTGGTTCGCGACCAGGTGCAAAATTCTCAAAGCCGTCGATTAAAATCTTACTTTCAAAAATTTCAGTAAACTCATCTAAAAATTCACGACTAACTTCATCGATTTCAAGTTGATCTTTTAATACTTGTCTTACGAGAGATTTAAGTCCATCGAAAACATAAGACTTACCGCTATTTATGTGTCTTATAATACAGTTTTTCTGTTTATTAGCCATTCTGTAATAAATATAATTTTCTGTATCCACTTTGTCAATTAACTGTGTGCTTTCCTCTCTTGCTTCAAGGTGTTTTAATTCTTTTTTCTCCGCCTTTGCAATTTTAATTCCTGTTAAATCAACAATCTCGCGAATAGCATCTGCTTTGCTGATACCCATCAGTTTTGCATAAAATTCGATTAAATTATATTTTTGCTGATCATGAAAATCCAAAAATACATCGATACCAGTTGGTGTATCGCCGTTTTTATAAATTGCAAATGAATAATGTTCATCTCCTTCATGAAACGGACATTTAATTGCACAGATTTTATGGTTTTCTTTTACGATTTCAATTTTGTCTCGTAATAGTAAATCGATACCTTTGCCACCGTTTAATTGTGTCAAGATGGCCATTTCAATATTAGTTAACCCTTTGCGGTTATAAATAGGAGATGAGCTTTCAAGTTTAGCTTCTTCGAGCAAAGTTTTAACATTAAATTTTTCATTTATATTCTGATCTAGTGCTTGCGCAACAATCGGTGTAATAGATTCAGAATATTTAAAAAGTGAGTTTTTCGTAATATCGTCGTGTAACTGCGATATGGTTTCTAACAATAAGTTTTTAATCCATAAAGAACTTGTTTTTTTATCAAAATCTCTTATAATGTATGAAAGAGTTTTGTATTTTGGATTCAATGTTCCAAGCACACGCTGTACATGTTGTTTATCAAAAGATGTGGTATCATATTCAAGATCGACTTTGGCAAGCGATCCTAAAGGGTTTCTCACAAATGTTTTATAACGTTTTTGAGGTACATGTTTTTTTAATAAATGAAAAATTTTTTCTGCTGTCTGCGCGCGGATTGCAGAATCAAATTTATAAATTAATTGCACACCGCCACCAGTGACTCCTATCATTATAGGAGTAGGCATTTCGATTCCAGCTGCAGACATTGTGCTGTAAATAGAAGTATGTCCTATTAATGCTATAAATTTAGCCCACGGTTTTTCAAGATTTGCTAGATTAACTCTATTTTTACTGTTCTCAGCATACACATCAATATCGATAGCAATTGTGTCGGTAGATATAAAAGTTTCGCTACTGGGAGCATGTCCTTCAGCTATCTCGAATTCAGCCGCTGAAACTGAAATTCCATATTCTTCTCCGTATTGTGTATATCCATTTCTTATTAATTTCATAAGCTCATCAATTGAACGGATAGATTTTTTTAATGTGAATGTGCCGCTTGGAGTAAAAGCAACTGCTCTAACTGTTTTACCTTCATCCAATGTTTCATTATGCGCAACCAGCCACCATTCTCTGATATCTTGTTCGTTAAAATAATGATTGATTTGTTGATTCATAGTTCTAAGCTCCTTTGTGAAATATTATTTTAATGATTTCTATATTGTGGTTATACCAGGTTTTATTTTAAAGATTCATTAGTTGCTTTTATTTTAACTTAAAATATCTATATTCATATCAGATTATGAATTTTTTTCTAGCAAATAGAAAATAACAACCTTTCTAATAGCTTGTTACAGTTAGCAGAACCTATATGCAGAAAAACTTTTTTCTAGATATCATCCCGGTCTGATCTCATTGTTGCGATGGA
>JAMOPB010000492.1 GCA_027064945.1 Candidatus Cloacimonadota bacterium | reverse complement strand
AAAAATAATTGAATCGGTGTAACACACAGCTCCACAGCCTTCGGCGTGGCAGCTGCCACTCATTACCTGCAAAAGAATATCATAGCATAGACATAAAAAAAATGTTAGACAAGTTTAAGCTCATTTCAATTTTGAAGAGAGTTTGATGATGAGGTTGAAATGAAAAAGCAAGATGATGTATTGAATAAACTAAAAGAAATAGAAGAATCTCTTTATGATTCTCCAAAAGAAAATTTTATCCAATTAAAGCAGATCTATGAGCAATCTTCTAAAACTGTAAATGAATCCGCACAAGCTGATGTCCTTTATAAAACTGGAGAAATGTTCAAAAAACTTGGGAAATATCAGGAAGCTGTAAAATTACTGAATATTGCTCTGGAAGTTTTCGAGAAACAGAGTGACACCATTAAAATTATTCATTGCTATTATTATCTCGGTGAAAGCTATTTGCGGATGAATGATTTTGAAAAATCTGTTAAATATTTTTCATTAGCCTACAATGCAAGTGCTGATATCGAAAACAAGAAAATTCATTATAATACCGCAGCTCATATCGGCAGAATAAATAACGAACTCGGTAATTATGACAAAGCTCTAAAATATTTGTTCATCGCACTTGATGGATATAAAAAAGAAAAAAATAATAGCAATCTGGCTGGAGCATATTCCAATATCGGTATAAGTTACAATGATGTTGGTTATTATGATAAATCGATCGAGTATCATTTGAAAGCTGCGGAAATTTGTATTATGCTAAAATCGGTAGATACACTTGCATCAGTTTATCTTAATTTGGGCGTAACTTACCAGAATTCTAATAATTATGAATCTGCTCTCGAATATTTTTTTAAAAGCCTGAAAATCTCAAAGAAACTGAATCTTTCAAAACGAATTCCTTATTGTTTGAATAACATTGGTGAAGTTTATGAATTGCAAGAAAAATTCGACTCTGCCTTGGAATATTATTCTCAAGCATTTGAGAAATTACCTGAAAATGATAAATACCCCAAAGCAAGTATTTTGTTTAATCTCAGCAAAGTTTATTTCCACAAAAAAGATTATGATAATGTTTTCAAATATTTAGATGAAGCAATATTTTTAGCAGAAGAACTCAATGTAAAGAAGATGAAACTGGGAATTTATGAAGGGGCTAAAGATATTTATTTCAAATTAGCGAATTTTGAAAAAGCCTTTGAATATCAACAAAAATATTACAATTTGAGATTAACAGTTTTGAATACTGAGACAGCTAAACAGATTGCAGAAATTCAATCAAAACAAATGTATTTTTCGGAAGATTTAATTGGTAAAGAGGTTATTCAGGAATTCCCTGAAATCATCGGAAACAGTGACGAGATGAAAGAGATATTTTCTCTTATAAATATGGTTGGAGAACATAATGTGAATGTCTTGATTACAGGACCGACAGGAAGCGGAAAGGAACTCGTGGCAAAAGCTATTCACAAGAATTATAAAGAAGATTCTCCGTTCGTTGCCATAAACTGCTCTGCAATTCCCGAACATCTGCTGGAAAGCGAATTGTTCGGTTATGCCAAAGGTGCTTTTACAGGTGCGATCAAAGACAAAAAAGGAAAGATCGAATCCGCCAATAACGGGACTTTATTTTTGGATGAAATTGGTGATATGCCACTTGCTTTGCAATCTAAGATTTTGCGTGTTATTCAAGAACGAGTGATTTCCCCTGTAGGAAGTACGAAAACAATTCCCGTTTCTATCAGAGTGATTTCTGCTACTAATAAAAACTTGCAGGATTCCATCAAAAGTGGTGAATTTCGGCAAGATCTGTTTTTCAGATTAAATGTTATTAACATAAAAATTCCTGCCTTGAAAGATCGTAAAACTGATATTCCTTTACTTGTTAATCATTTTATCAGGAAATTCAATAATAAATTCAACAAGAATATCAAAGGAATTTCTGCCGAATCGCTGAATTATATAATGATGCTTTCTTGGGAGGGGAATGTTCGGGAATTGGAAAATGTAATTGAGAAAGCAATTTTACTTTGCGGTCAGGAAGTATTGCATATTGAATTATTTACAGATATTGCAGATAAAAAAACTGATAACATTTTTGAAAAAATACCACTGAAATGGTCTGAATATAAATCTCATAAAAACGAAATCATAGATAAACTCGATGCAGCTTATGTAAAACAGCTTTTATCCTCAGTTGATGATAATGTTCGAGAAGCCAGTAAAAATGGTGGGTTGGAACGAGCTCAAATTTACCGACTTTTAAAGAAAGTTAAAGCTAATAAATGAAACAATTATGTTTCTACGGAAACAAAAAAGAAACATATTCGTTAATTAACTACACAACTATAAGTTAGCTCGCAAAGTATATTCTTTCTCACTAATTTTCAGAAACATATTTGTTTCTAAATCATTTAAAACAACAATCTCCATTATAGCATAAAAAAACTTTTTCGAGTTCTCTATCTTCTTAATTTTAAACAGATAGCATCTTTTTCTTAAGGATTAATTTTCTCAGAATCTCTGTTTGGCACAGCTATTGCTATGAAACTACTAAAAGGAGGTTCAAATGAAGAAAAATTGGGTTATCCCTATTTTGGACGAAAAGGTAAAATCAATTGTATCATCAAATTCTAAAAAGAACCCAACCGATGATGGGAAGAAGAATGTAAATGCAAATTTGAGAATTAAGAAAAATGAAATCAACAAACAAAAACAATTAGGAGGTAAAAATGCTAAATAATTTTAGAATCGGAAAAAAGGTGAGCATAATTTCTCTGTTATTATGCATTTCAGGAACACTGTTATTTGGAATTAACAACATAAATTCCAAAACAAATTATTGGGAAAATTCCCAATTGAGCGAGTACAGGAACAGCAGAAACGAAAACACAACTCTCATTGGTCGTTACACGAAAGGCGCGCTTACAGCGATCGATGCAATTGGTGACACATTATTCATTGGAGCGGGAGAGTATTTTGGAGTTATGGATTATTCAGATGCCGAAAATCCTGTAGAGATTGGAGGATTAGATATTCCTGCCGGAATTTTGGAAATTAAGATCAAAGATGATTATGCCTATGTAGTTTCGTGGTTTGCAGGTTTTTATGTTGTGGATATTTCGGATGTAACAAATCCCAATTTGGTTTATGAAAACAGTGATTACGCAGCTCGAAATTACGGAATCGAAACAAACGGAGATTATCTTTATGTGCATTCTATGTCAGGTTTGGTTGTATTTGATATAAGCACTCCTTCAAATCCTGAATTTGTAACTACGCTATTTGTTAGTGTTACAGATGTTGTTTTTAATGAAGATTTAATGTTCACATCAGCATTTAGTCCAGGTTTACAATTAGGGATCTATGACAACTCTGATCCTACAAATCCGATTTTGAGCAATAGTTTTTACGATCAAGGTATGGTTACGGCTTTTGCAATGTTTATCACTGAGGACAGATTATATTATTCAAAACCCGGTGAAAATTTGGGGATTTTGGATATTTCTGATATTTATAACATTCAACTATTAGGACAATACTCAGGCTCGATGCCTTCATATCCTGCCTATTATTGGGACATTACTGTCGAAGGTGATTATGCATATTTAGCAAATGCAAATTATGACGTAAGCACCGGAGAAGCTGTTATTTTTGATATTATAAATATATCCAATCCGGCAAATGTTACACAAGTTTTCAGATACAACAATCCAACAGGAAGTGAGAATGTAAAATATGATGTAAGTGTCAGCAATGGCAAAGCTTTTGTTGCTCATCAAAGTTCAGGTCTTTTCACATTTGATGTTTCAAATCCTGAAAATGCTGAATTGAGCAATCATTACCAAACAGGTGGAACTATGGCAGCAGTGGATGTAAATGACGGTTACGCCTATATCGCTGAAGGTTTTGCAGGATTATATGCAATCGATGTAAATGATCCTGCTTCACCTGAATTTGCAGGAAAATACCAAATGGAACAATCTAATTTTATTGAGAATGTAACGGTCAATAATAATCACGCCTATTGCCCTGATCCTTGGGTTCAAATGTGTACGAAAGGGATAAATATTTCCGATCCTTCAGCTATGCTCGATGAATTTACATTTATGCCCGGTGGTGCTCCAATGGTTCCGATTTCCGATGATGTTGAATTCTTTGATAATGGAAACAAGGCTTTGATCTCTTATTGGGATGGCCCTGTTTTCTTTAATGTTGCCGATGATGGAAATCTGGAATTTGTTTCTTATGCTTTCATCGGTGGTTTCCAACCTGTAACGAATACATTAGTTGCGGGAGATTATGTATATTGCATAATTTCCGGGAACGGTTCAGCAGATTTGTATGTTGTAGATATTTCAAATTTTAATGCTCCTCAGATTATAAGTTCTACATATTCGATTGTATCCGATAAAG
>JAMOPB010000491.1 GCA_027064945.1 Candidatus Cloacimonadota bacterium | reverse complement strand
TGTTGCCAGGGTTGGCATTCGATTGGGTGATATTTTCAAAACCGATTATTTAAGACTTCGTTTAGAGAATAATTTCCAATATCATAATGTGGAAAATTATGATGTAGAAAGTTTAGTAACCGAATTACAGCAAGCAGCCGAGCCATTACGTTCTTGCCTAAAGCAGGTGCCTTACTATCTTGCTAATTCTTCAGATAAAGAAATATTGTTTGAAGGTGCACAAGGCTCACTTTTAGATGTGTATTTTGGAAGCTATCCGTTTGTGACATCATCTCATACAATTTCCGGCGGAATATCTGTTGGAACCGGTTTCCCACACAACAAGATAGATAAAGTTGTCGGAGTTTACAAAAGCTATTTCACCAGAGTTGGTAGCGGTCCTTTCCCAACTGAATTACATGATGAAGTTGGAAAACAGATTAGAACTCAAGGGAATGAATTTGGTTCTACAACCGGCAGACCAAGACGCTGCGGTTGGTTTGATGTGGTAGCTGCAAGATTTACTGCCATGTTAAACGGTTTAGATGAAATTGCTCTAACACTTGTTGATGTATTAGGTTCTCTTCCTGAATTAAAAATTTGTACTTCATATTTATTGGATGGAAAAGAGATAACTGAATTTCCATTTAACCCTGAAGATTTAGAAAGAGTAGAACCTCAATATATCTCAATGCCTACTTGGAAGGAAGATATTTCCGGCATTACCGAATATGATAAACTTCCTGAAAATGCTCGTAAATACGTAGAAAAAATTGAAGAATTCTTAGGCGTTCCAATCACAATTGTAAGCGTTGGACCGGAAAGATCTCAAACTATTTTTCGCTGATAACTTTCGCTAAATAGTTGAGTTAAGAGAACAAAGTGCTTGACACTGCAAGGGTGCTATTCAGTTTAGTACAACCTTGATAAATATGGTCTGTCTAAGAACTTAAGTGAAAATAAATAAATTGAATATAGAGAAAGGAGAAAAAGATGAAAAGAACATACCAACCTCATAATAGAAAAAGAAGAAACAAACATGGATTTCGTTCTAGAATGGCTACTAAAGCTGGCCGTAAGGTTTTAGCAAGAAGAAGAGCTAAAGGAAGAGTACGCTTAACAGTTAGCGATGAATGCGCAAGATAATTTCAACTAGAGAATACCGGGAAGTATATAATAATAATTATCGAATTTCCGGTACTCTCTTTATTTTTTTAATCCAACGTAACGAACCTGATAAAATTAAAGAACCTGAGAGTGCGATTGGCATTATTGCCAGTAAAAAAGTTGGAAATGCTGTAAAAAGAAACAAAGTGAAGCGTAGAGTAAGAGCCTTTTTAAGGGAAAATAATAATTTGTTACCGGTTAATGCAAAAATAGTAATAATCGCAAAGCATAAAGCTGGTATCGCTTCTTGGAATGAGATCCGAGAAGATTTAACTAAATTTTTTCAAAACATCAATAAAAAGATGTAATTATAGAGCATATGAAAATTTTCAACTATATAATGGTTTATATAATAAAAGGATACAGGAGATTTATCTCTCCCATGTTTCCTCCAACTTGTAGGTTCACACCTACTTGTAGTGAATACTCTTTACAAGCATTTCAAAAATACAATTTTTTTAAAGCACTAAAACTGTCTATTTTCAGGGTTTCAAAATGCCACCCATTCCATCCAGGTGGAGATGATCCGCTACCATAAATACAGTTTATTTTTAATTTATAATTAATACTTTGTTACGTTAAATAATAGTACAGTAAATATCAATAGTATTTACTAAGGAGAATTATGGACAAAAGAACAATTTTAGCAGTTTTTTTGATGTTAGCTGTATTCTGGATCAGCAATGAATTTATCTGGAAACCAAAAGCAGAAGCCAGAATTGCTGCAGAAAAAGCACAAATGCAAACTGAAAACGTTTCAGAAAATACTCAAACTACTAATGAAATTCAAAAAGTGGAAGATTCCGCTAAGCTTCCGGAACAACTTACCAATTCTGACATTGAGATTAATAACAATATCGAATTAACAACTAAACGCGACAAAGATAATATCACATACAAGTTCACTAATCTTGGTGGTTTATTGACAGATGTAATATTAAGCGAATATTTTACAAAAGACAAAGAGACAGAGGATCTTACGCCTGTTAATCTTATACCTGAAGACGGCACAATTTTCAACATTGTATTAAATCAACGCAACGGAGAAAAATTAGATCTTTCTAAAATTGTATTTGAAACCGAACTATCTCCTAATAACAATAAGCTTACTTTTACCTATAGCACTGAAGATGGTTTTATTAGGAAAATTTATCAACCTTCTGACTTAGCATATACTCTTGATATGAATATTGAGATGAAAGGTTTTACTGCTGTAGATGGTTACAAAATTCAAATGGATGATGGAATTCCTGATACTGAAAATTATTTGAAAATGAAAAGTAGAGACTACCAAGTAGATTTCCAATTAAATAATGAATATAACAAATTTACTCTTGCAAATTTGAAAACTCTTAAAGAGATTAATGAAAAGCAAAAATTGCAAGAAAAATTCATACTAAAAGGGAAATTGGATTGGGCAGCAATACGTTCAAAATATTTCATTCAAGCTATAATTCCGGAACGCAGAATTGAAATGGATGCGATCGAAGCTTTCAAAAACATTGATACTCCGGCTGCAAATCTTGAAGTTAATGTTGATAAAGATGAATTTCATCATAGTTATCAACTTTACATAGGACCATTAATAAGCGAAAATCTACAGCAATTCTCAAATGGAATAGAAAATTGTGTAGAAACCGGTCCCGGTTTTTTGAAATGGCTTAGTAAAATTTTCCTTTGGCTTTTCCTTTTTATCTATAGTTTAATCCCAAGCTGGGGATTATCTGTGATAATTTTTGCAATCTTGCTTAAAACTGTTTTATATCCACTAACTCATAAGAGTTTTGAATCAACTTCAAAGATGCAGAAAATTAATCCTCTGATGAAAGAGATACAAGCGAAATACAAAAATGATCCAAAGAAAATGAACGATGAACTTCGCGCTCTTTATAAAGAACATGGTGTAAGCCCGATGGGTGGATGTCTTCCAATGTTATTGCAAATGCCAATTTTATTTGCAATTTACCCAATTTTCCGATATTCAATTAATTTGCGCCAAAGCAATTTCCTTTGGTTGCCGGATTTATCTGAACCTGATCCATTCTATATTCTACCAATTGCAATGGCATTATTTATGTTCATTCAGCAAAAATTAATGGCTCCTAGCTATGATAACGTAGAAGAGATGACAGAGCAACAAAAAGCATCTATGCAAAGCCAGCGTATGATGATGTATATGATGCCATTAATGATGTTGTTTTTCTTTAAATCATTATCATCAGGATTGGTACTTTATTGGACAGTATTCTCAATTATCGGAACCATACAACAAGTGTCTATCAAGCGTAAATTTCAGTAAGAAAGCACACAACAAAACAGACAAAGAAATCAATTTGTAAGAATTTATAAAATTCTTATATGACAAGGAACAAACATGAAAATCATTGAGAAACAAGGAAAATCGACTTCAAAAATTATTTCTGAATTTATGGCAGAAAACAACCTTCAATTAGACGATTTTAAATTCGAGGTTGTAGAAGAAGGTTCAAATGGCTTCCTAAATCTATTTGGAGGAAAGCCAACAAAAATCAAATTCTTAGTACCTGATGTAGAAGAAAAAATCAAAGAATTCACAGAAGGATTATTACTAAGAAGCGGTGTTGCAAATGCCGAAATAACTGTCTCATTAGTTAATAATGTTTACAAAGTAGATATTGGAAACGTTCAAAACGCCGGTTTTTTAATTGGTAAGGACGGGAAATTCTTAGATAGCTTTGAACACATTCTTAACCAGATGATTAACAAAGTAGAAAAGAAAAAATTACGTATTAGCGTAGATGTAGATGGCTATCGTTCTCGCAGAGTTGAAGCACTTTTAATTAAAGTAAAATCTATTATTGACAAAGTCATTGAACGCGGTCGTAGCATCACTTTGGAACCTCTTAGTTCAGAAAATCGCCGTTTGGTTCATCAATTTGTGGAAAAAGAAAGCAAATTGAAAACAATGACAGTTGGAAATGGTAGATTCAAACGCATTGTAATTTTACCGCCAAATGCGAAAAAAAAACAACCGAGAAATAACAAATCTGCTAAACCTGGCAGAAACTAAAATCGATATTATCTCCGCCGGTACTTGGAAAGGTGACGGCGGAGCTGCTTTTGGTATTATGCCCAAAACTCTTTGGGAAAAATTCTACACTTCCGATTCTGAAAACAAAATCCTCTTCGATACAAACACTTTACTCATACAAACTCCCCAAAAAAAAATCCTCATTGATACAGGTTTTGGAAACAAACTTTCCCGGCAACAGAAAAAAATATTTAGCATTTCAGATTTCAAATTAATCAGAAATTTGGGAAAAATGAATATTAAGCCGGAAGATATTGATTATGTAATATTATCTCATTTGCATTTTGATCACGCCGGTGGCATTGTTTCGCTCTCTGAGGACAAAAAGAAACTTACTTTCCCAAACGCTACTCATATCATCCAGAAAAAAGAATGGGATATTGCTAAAAATCCCGATTTTATCAACAAGAGATCATATCATTTCAAAAAAGATTTAGCACTATTGGAAAAATCCGATAATCTTATGTTGCTTAACGGCAATTTCAAACTTAATAATTTTATTTCGTTGGAATTAGTTGGTGGACATTCACTTGGATTACAAATAATCAAAATTCATATAAATGCTTTTATGGCTTGTTTTGCTTCAGATTTATTTGCCTTGGAATTACATAAGAATTTAGTGGTAACAGCCGCTGCAGACATTCACAGGGCAAAAACCATCACAGCAAAACAATCAATTATAAATGAGCTTGCTAAGCATAACGGTTATCTTATTTTTAGCCATGATTATCAAAGAAAATATATTCAAATAAAATAAACTTATTGGATAACCACAATTTTACCTGGAATATTTTTCTTATTCGAAAGTTTACAATTATAAAAATAGATCCCTGAATTTACTGTTTGCTTATGCTTATCTTTCAGATTCCAATTCAACATATTGCTATTTT
>JAMOPB010000490.1 GCA_027064945.1 Candidatus Cloacimonadota bacterium | reverse complement strand
TCTGCTATTTTGTTAGATTACTATCAACGTGATTACCAAGTAGCAAATCGTAGTGTTTTAGTATTTAATGGAAAACCGGAATTGAAAACTTCACAAAATGGCAATCACTTGATAATCGAGGTTCAAAACTGCCAAAAAGATTATGACGTAAAATCTTTGGAGACACCTAAAAATCATCTTTTAAATGCAATAACCTATTCTTTAAATGATAATGACTTAATAATTGATTTTGATTTACGTAATTTCGGAAAAGAGATTCCTGTATATGATAAAATGGAATTTGCAGAAAACAAAAATAAATATAAAGTTGTGATAGATTTCATTAAAACTCGTTCTCCCCAAAATGAAGAGGATGCAATAGCTATTGCAAAATTCTACAAGTCAACCGGACGATCAAAAAAGGCAGAGAACATCCTAACTGCTTTTAAAGAAAAAAAGATTGAGACACCTAAACAGAATAAAAAAGACACTATTGAAGAGAAAAAGGTTGAGATACCAAAACAAGATAAAAAAGGCACATTGGAAGTACAAGAACAGAAGCAAATTGCAAAACCAGTAAATACTCAACCGGCACAGCCGATGCAAAAGCAGAATCCAAAACTAAATTTTTTATCTATTTTTCAAGTCTTCCCATTATATTTTTATATTGCAATATTTTTAGGAATAGTCGTAATAATTTTATTAATTAGGATTTTATCACGTAAGAAAAAAATAACTTCTGTTTCATCAAATGAAAATCAATTTTCTACAAGTGGATTTGGATCTGAAAAAATGCAAATCATAGCTGTTAATAAGTTAGCAGAATATGGTTGGACACATGAAAATATTGCGAAGGAATTGTATATCACACAGCAAAGAGTAAAAGAATTGTTGAAGGAAACTAAAAAAAATACTTCACAATAATCCATTTTTTCATTATCAGAAAATATCTAAAATAGAAGGCAACTCAATTCATAAGTTGCCTTTTTTTTTAAAAAAAATGTGTTATTCTTACAACGTGATTATTTACCCAAAACAAATCCTTTTGCAGCTTTCAAAGCCATTGTTGGATTTTTCCTTAAAATTCTTAAAAAAATGATTCTTAAGCCGGATTTATTTTCCGGTATGTTTTGACATTCTTCTATTAACCGATTAAATCTCGCATCGTTCATATTAAATAATCGTTTTTTCAACTTATAGAATATTTTATGTGTATTACCTAATTTCCTATCCCATCTTTTTTGATAGATTTCAAGAAAATCGGCAGTATATTTTTTCTTTTTCACAGCTAATGCTGCCACTTCGCCAGCAATTTTCCCGGCAATCATACCTTGAATAATTCCCCCGCCCGTTATAGGATTTAACTGTCTTGCAGCATCTCCAATCAGCATAATATTATCTGCAAAAATTCTTTCTAATCTATTTGCAGTAGGAATTCCACCGCAAATCTGACAATGAATTTTTGCATTAGGAAAATATCTTTTTATAAATTTATCCAGATAATCTTTAGCACTTTTATTTCCTAATTTATCAGCAGCAATTCCCACTCCAATATTAGCAGAGTCACCTGATTTAGGAAAAACCCAAGCATATCCGCCCGGAGCTAAATTGTTTCCAAAATAAAATTGAACTTTATTACTTTCAATATCAATATTAGTAACAGTATATTGCATGCTAGTGTGCAAATCAGAAAGTAGTAAATGAGTTTTCAAACCTGCCCATCTTCCCACACGAGATTCCACTCCATCCGCACCAATTACTAATTTGCATTTAATTTCAGACACTTTATCAAAATGTTTTATCTTCACACCTACAATTTTATTATCTTCAAAAATCAAGCCAATGGCATCCGTTTTTGTAAGGATGTTTGCACCATTTTTCGTAGCTAATTTTGTCAGCTCATTATCAAATATTCTTCGTTCTAAGATATAACCTTTCCCATTATTACGCAAGATAGCTTTTTCTCCATTTGGAGAATGAATTTCTGCAACATCAATCTCAGCTGAAATCCATTTCTTATTTATTTGAATAAATTCGCTCAAACCTTTTTCTGATACTCCTTCCCCACATCTAACCGGAATACCGGGTTCTCGGTCTCTTTCCAATATTAAAACTTTTGCACCACCCAAAGCTGCATATTTTGCTGCTGTGCTCCCTGCCGGACCTGCTCCTATAATAACCACATCGTAATTATCCATTTTTATCCTCTTGAATAAATTTATTGTGATGCCAAATTGAAAAAAATTTCTTATCATAGCAATGAAAAAAGAAAATATCATAATTTTCACCCATAATGCGGTGGAATTGATGAACTATAAAAATCACACTAAGTAAGAATGTTGCAATATATCGAAGTTCAACAAAATCGTTATGCTGTCTTCATCCTTCGATACAATTCCGATAAATCGGAATCACTCTGGATGACCTTTAATGCAAAAGTATAATGGATAATGGATAATGTATAATGTAGAATGTGACAAGTGAGAAATGAAATGTGAGAAGTGAAAAGCGTAAATAATTTTGAATTGAGAAACATAGTAACCTCAAATCTCAAAACACTAAGCAGTTGCGCTAAAACTGAAAATATAGTATTTCAACAATGACAATGCCTATATCCATAAACATTCGTGTTTATTCGTGCAATTCGTGGACAAAGAAATTGTGTTATTATTTCTTTTTTAAAATGAAATATTTTTCCCAGTAAAAAAGCCGACTTCCATAACAAATGAAAGACGGCTTACTTTTTTAGATTAATTTATTATTTCAACAATCCATCTCTTCTAAGCAAAGCTTCTGTGTCCGGTTTACGCCCACGGAAGGCTACATAAAGATCCATAGGATGTTTAGTATTACCTTTTGATAATATATTATCACGGAAAGAAGCAGCTGTTTCTTTATTAAAAATACCTTCTTCTAAGAACTTTTCAAAAGCATCAGCTTCTAACACTTCAGCCCATTTATATGAATAATAACCACTGGAATAACCGCCTGCAAAAACATGAGAAAAAGATGTTGAAGTATTTTTATTTTCATTCTCAGGATACAATCTTGTTTTTTCAGAAACTTCAGCTTCAAATTTCGCCACATCTTCTATATTTGACGGATCAGCAGAATGCCAAGCCATATCAAGATAACCTAAAGATAATTGACGAATATTAGCCATTCCGGCATGGAATTGTCTTAAATTTTTCACTTTTTCGATTAATTCATCAGGAATAATTTCTCCTGTTTCATAATGTTTAGCAAACAGTTTTAATGCTTCTTTTTCTGTTACCCAGTTTTCCATAATTTGAGAAGGTAATTCTACAAAATCCCAATAAACGTTTGGACTTGCCAAAGAAGCAAAATAACAATCTGAAAGAAGAGCATGTAATGCATGACCAAACTCATGGAAAATAGTAGTTACTTCATTCAATCTGAGTAAAGCAGGTTTTGTTTCTGTGCTTGGTGTAAGATTTGCAACAATTGCAACATGCGGTCTTTTCACTTCTCCGTGCTGGAGACCTTGACCTCGGAAAGTTGTCATCCATGCACCGCCACGTTTTGTATCACGCGGATGAAGATCTACATATAGCAAACCGACAAATTGATCTTTTGTATAAACTTCATAAGTTGTAACATCTTCATGATAAATAGGAATTTTATCTACTTTTACAAAATCCAAATCATACATTTTTTTTGCAACTTCAAAAACTCCATTCACAACGTTTTCTACTTTGAAATAAGGACGTAATTCTTCTTCATCAAAATCAAATTTTTCTTTTTTCATCTTTTCAGAATAGAAACTAGCATCCCACGCTTCCAATTTATCGATATTATCCAATTTCTTAGCAAATTCTTCTAATTCTGAAACTTCTTCGCGAGCTCTTTCAATTGCGGCATCATAAATTTTATCTAAAAACTCAAAAACTGTTTTTGGATTTTCAGCCATTCTTTCTTCAAGAGTATAGTCTGCATGCGATTTGTAACCAAGAAGTTGTGCCCTTTGATGACGATATTTAGCTATTTTTTTTAAGATTTCTTGATTATCAAATTCATCTCTGAAAGCTCTTGATCCGTAAGCCAAATTGATTTTCTTACGTAATTCACGATTTTCAGCATAAGTAAGAATCGGCAAAATACTTGGATACTGCAAATTAAACAACCATCCATCTTCTTTCCCTTTTTGTTTAGCTAAATAAGCTGCTGCTTCTAATGCAGATTCAGGAATTCCTACCAACTCTTTTTTATCTGTAATATGCAATTCAAAAGCATTGGTTGCATTTAATACATTATTAGAAAATTGGGGACCAAGTTTTGACATTTCTTGATTGATCTCAAGCAATTTCTTTTTATCTTCTTCATTCAAATTAGCACCATTTCTAACGAATGATTTATAAGTTTTTTCCAATAATCTTAATTGCTCTGAATTATAATCTACTTCATTACGATTTTCATATAATTTCTTCACTTTTTCAAAAATAACAGGATCTAGTGTGATGCTTGATGAAAAAGCAGATAATTTAGGACCGAATTCCTGAGCTAAGGCTTTAAATTCGTTATCAGATTCCATTCCCATAAGATTAAAATAGATGGTGGTAACGTAATCTAATTTTTCGCTGCAATCTTCCATAGCCAAAAGTGTATTCTCGAAAGTTGGTGCGTCATTATTTTTTCTGATTTTATCCACATTTTCGTAAGCTTCTTTCAAAGCAACTTCCAATGCCGGCGCAAAATGCTCGGTTTTAAATAGATGAAACGGGATTGCTTCATATTTACCAACACGTTCTCCGCTTAATAGCGGATTGTTTTTAATATTTTCCATTTTTATATCTCCTTCATAATATTTTTCAATAACCTACAACCGCTTAAACTTCGCCGACGGTGTCAAGTATTTCAAAATTATTTGGCAATTACCAACCATTTCTTTTGGAAGTTATCATTTTATTTTATACCTTTTAAATAATTTATTTATCACAAAATCTGATTTTACTATAGACAAATTATTAGATAAATAATAAACAAGCACTCGCTAAAAATTAACAGTGTGATGCTATTTTAGTAATAATTTAGCACACGAAATTTCAGGAGACTCAATGCAAAGATTTGTTAAATTTTTATTATTTTTTATCTTAATATCAGTTCCATTATGGT
>JAMOPB010000489.1 GCA_027064945.1 Candidatus Cloacimonadota bacterium | reverse complement strand
AAGTTACTAAGAAGCAGTAAATAAGGATAGTATATAACTTTTTATACTATTATATAGATTTATATACTTTATATAAATTTATATTTCTTTGCTATTATAGTAAAAGGACTTGAAAGGTATATAGTTCAAGGGTCAGAAAATGGTAAACCTTATGTTATAATTTCATCTGGTGAGAAAAGAATAGGTAAAGAATATTTTAAAGACTTAAAAGATGAGGATTATTTCAAATCAGAAAAAGATGCTAAAAAATATATCAACGAAGGATTTTTTAGTAAAGAAAAAGATGAAGATTAGGATTTTGCAGAATCAGTAATAATCATGGCACTAAAGAACCTAGGGAAAAAACCTAAAGGAAAGTTAAAAGATAAGACAAGTTCTATGTTAGATGCTACTATTAATATGTGGCAATTTATTGATAGTGAATTCTCTTATGAAGATAAAATTAAACTCAGAAATTTTTTAAATAGATATAAATTCAAACAAAACCCTGCTGCTCCTGTAGATGATATAGAAGGAACATTTACAGTTGACGGCACGGAATTTTACTTTAGTGCTTCAGATTATTTTAATAAAAAAGGTGATGGAAAAGCATATATGAGAATATATAAGATTAAATAAAAAAAAAGGAAAGAACATGAAAGCAATAATAGGATTAATAACAGGAATTGCAGGTATTATAGGAATAATAGGTTCAGTAATAGCAATGAGATATTGGTTACTTACTGTTGTAATTATGACTATATTAAAATTAACAGGAGTGGTGTTAATGCCTTGGTTCACTGGACCACTAACAGCGGGAGCGATTAGCACGGGATTATTTATGTTGCTTGGTGGCTTAGTGATGATGGCAATTAGTTTTGCCATCACTGCTATCGCTGCTACTTTGATAGAGACACAGAATTAAAGATGAAGATTGATTTTATATCTGACATTCACATAGATTTCTGGATAAAAGAAAAGGACATTTCAAAACTGAAGTTCAGCATTCAGTTGCAGAATTTCATAGAAAATATCTTAATGCCTGCCGATAAAGATTATAAGCCAGGAGAGATTCTGATCATTGCTGGAGATTTGTGTCATTATAACAATCAAACAAAAGAGCTTCTTTTGGAACTTAAAAAATATTATAAAAATATTATATTAACATGGGGTAACCATGATATGTACCTTGTATCAAATGGGCAGATTTCAAAATATGACTCAAAATCAGAAAATCGTTTAGTAGAGTTAAAAGAAATTTGTGAAGAGTTAGAAGCGCATTATTTAGATGGAAATGTTGTTGAAATTAATGGTGTAAAATTTGGCGGAACTGGTTCGTGGTATAATCTAACAACTGAATGGGAATTGGATACTTGGAATAGAGTAATGAATGATAGTAATCTTATTTATAATGGTGTAAGTTATCAGAGTTATGGAATGTACCAAAGTTATTCTCGTCCAAGTAACAATTGGGACCCGGTAAAATTCTATGATTTAGAAAAAGCTAAGCTTATTAAAATTGCAGAAGAAGGTTGTGATGTTTTTATTACTCATATTGCTTTGCATGAACCAGATGAAAGTGAAGGAATGGCCGGAGAATATCTTAATCAAAAAGAGAACATTTTTTATTATACTGATAATGAGGAGATTCTTAAAAAAAGTGGATGTAGTGTGCATATTTTTGGTCATACCCATCAATCTTTAGACTTTAATATGGATGGAATTAGAATGATTTGCAACCCTTTAGGATATCCTACTAATAATACTTATAATGTTATTAAACAAATAGAATTTATTAGTTAGTGGAAACACAGAGTTGTTTAGTAAAGATATAATAATGATACAAGTTATTTTGCCTTAAAATCTAATTGTTGGAAATAAAGTAAGATTTTAAGCTCAATCTAACAATTATTTGGTTATAATTAATATATAAATAAGAGAAAAACTGGAGGATTAATATGGAAGTAATTAGAAATTTTAGAGATATAGTAAATGAAGAGGTTGGTTTTAAGGAAGCAAGGGTAATTTCTCTTGACTTATTATCAAGATTATCATATATTCAAGCAATCATGAGAGGTGAATATACTTTTGAAAGTAATATGAATAATACAATAAAGGGTGAGGTTAATGGAACAACAGCAACTGCTTATATTTCTGAAAGCTTTAATGTAACATTCTGGTATGAGAGTTATGATAAAGCAAATAAGGTAGAAATAACTTTTGAAATTGATATGAGTGTATGGTATAATTATTATGCAGACGAAAAAGAAAAACATTATAAAAAAGAAATAAATAAATCTTTTAATATATATAATGCTAAATTAGTTTCACTGAAACTAAATGGCTCTGAATTCAAGCTTGATAAAAAAACAAAAGAATTGGCACTTAATACTTTAAGGAATTCAAAATTACAAACAAAAGGCAAAAGAGCATTAGAAGAACTAATGACTTCAATAGAGAAAAAAATAAAAATTCCTTCAAAAGAGGAAACATTAAAATTCCCTGAAATTAGTAAAGCTGTTACTAAAGCAAAAGAGAATTATGTTAAAGAAGAAGCCGAAAAACTCAAAAAGAAAAATAAAGAAGAATATGAACGTCAAGCTCTTGAAGTAAGAATAGCAAAAAAAGAAAAAGTTAAAGCAAGTCAAGTTGCTGCAGCAAATGATACAACATATATAGTATTTGCTAAAGAAGGTTTTGATAAAAAAGAAGCCAGAAATCTTGCAAGAAGTTATGACTGCGAAACTTGGGCTATTGATAGAGGGTATAGAGAGGCAGAGGAAAGAAATGAGAGAATTATTAAGGCAATGGGAGAATTAGGAAATGGAACTTTCCATTATGTTACTCATCCTGGTGGAAATAAAAGTGAGATGGAAATTAAATTTTAAGGAAACAAAATGAGCATTTGGTGTATCTCGGATGTGCATGGTTGTTATCTTACAATGTTAGCACTCATCGAGAAAGTTAAAGCAAAAGATTCAGAAGCTGAATTTATATTTACAGGTGATTTTATAGATCGTGGACCAAAATCTAAAGATGTTTTGGGGTATATCTTGCCAAGAATCGAGAGTGGAGAGTTCAAAGCTGTTAAAGGGAATCATGAAGAAATCATGTATAATGGAATATATCATCCATTTGGTTCAAATTGGGATGACAATGGCGGCATAGCAACCAGACAATCGTATTCCGAGGATACAGACCTTATGAAAGAGCATGCCAATAAAATAACAGACCTTCCATTATACTTAATTTTTGACGATTGTCTTGACAATAAAGGTAGAAAGCTTTTGGTATCTCACGCATTTTGTGCCGATTTTATTGACGAATATTTACATTTCACTGTCGGTGACAAGGATGAGCGAGAAAAATTCAGAGATGATTATGATGAGAAATATGGGTTAATGGCAAGGATTGCTATAACCAAAAAAGGAGATTTATTCAATTGGAATAGAAATCTTCCTGAAAAAGATGATACAGGATATTTTAACATCACAGGACATAATATTACCGAACATCTTTTGGATAGGTATATAAGTATAGAAGGCTATGATGAAGAAACAGAAGTGATTGTTAATAAAGACTTAGGTTATGCTTGTATAGACACCGGCGCATTTATTAATAGCAGGCACAAAGTAACATTTGGAGGAAAAATGACAGCAATTTCATTCCCCGGTTTAGAGGTAATACAGCAAAAAAATATCGATGAATTAGAATAAGAGAATATAATGCCAGAAAAAACGGAAATTGTGGTTTCTGTTCTGAACAGAATTTTTACAATTAAAAGAAAAAATTCATATATAAAGATTGCATTAAAGAAGAATATGAGTTTATGTATAATGACGAATTAAAATTTCCTGCAAATCTTCAAAAGACTTTTTATAAGAAAAATGGGAAAATTAAGCAATTCTTTGATATTATAGAAGATATAAAAGCAATATATAGTGAAAAAGAAAATCTTATAAGAATAACTTACTTCCTAAATAAAAAGGTATAAAAATATGAAAATTAATATAGAAGTAGACCTATTTAAAGAAAAATGGCATTTAGCTGATAGGGGCGAGGATGTTTATACTGATGGAAAACTTAAAGGAATAATTTTTTATGAAGATGATTCTTATATTGTAATAGAATTAAAGGAATAAAATGGCATTACATATTAACCTGTATGGTGCTCCTGGTAGCGGGAAAAGTACGAATCGTTCAAGGTTATTTTACGAACTTAAAAAAAGACAATTAAAAGTTGAAGAAGTTGTAGAATATGCAAAAGAATTGACATATGATGAGAATTTTGTCCAATTAAGCAATCAAATACTTATGCTAGGAAAACAGTTTCATCCACATTTCGTTCTCGATAAAAAAGTAGATTATGTCATCACCGATAGTCCTTTTGTTATGGGAATAACTTATATGGACGATAAACTAAGTTATTATCCTGAAGCAAAAGATTTAGTATTATCGATGAATGAACATTTTAAAAGTCTGAATTTCTTTATTGATAGAAACCATAAATATCAAGAATTTGGCAGAAATCAGACAGAGGAAGAGAGTGATGAAAAAGCAAAAGAAATAAAAGATTTTTTGGATGAATCAGGAATAGAATACATATCTGTAAAATCAGGCGAAGAATTTATAAATTTAGCTTTAAATAAGATACTAAGTAAGGAAAACAAATGAATAATAAAATTTTAGTGCTGGTTGGTTTTTCTGGAGCAGGAAAAGATGCTATAGCAGAAAAACTTAATAAAGAATATGGGTTAAATTTTGTGACTTCCCACACAACTAGACCAATGAGGGATTATGAGTCCCAGGGAAATCCTTACTGGTTTATAGACAAAGAAACTATGTTGAAATATGAAGCTGAGAGTTCACTTATCGAGTGTAGGAAATATGAAACCTTAGTTAATGGTAAAAAAGATTTATGGTATTATGGAGTCCATAATGATGAGATTCAAGATAACAAATCTTATGTTGTTGTGCTAGATATGCTTGGCGTGAGGGAATTCAAGAAATATTTTGATGATAGGGTTGTTTCTATATTTATCAGAGTACCTGATAATATTAGAGAAGAAAGGGCAAAACTTAGGGGTTCATTCGATAAGACAGAATGGGATAGGCGATTAGAAGATGATAAAAAACAATTTTCTCAAGAAGATATAGACAATGAATGCGACTACTTAGTAGAGAATATAAACTTAGATAAAACAATCAAAGAAATTGTAAGTCACATTAATCTTTAGCTTTTATCTCATATAGGTTTTGAAGTACCATATGAATTTGATCAATTTTATAGTTTATAAGTTTTTGTTCTTTATCCATCTCATATACCGTGCTTCCCATATACATTAGAATGGCCAATATAACACTAGTTAAAATTTTATTGAAATCTATTTCCATTTTCGGGTGTCCTTTTTATAAATATTTATAAATTTACACTACAAGATAATATGAGGTAATAAAATGACCATAGATAATAATCCTACCCTTGATTCAGACAATAATACTTTTACTGTTCAAGATAACATAGATACATCAGAAGAAGTTTGTATTAGTATAAATGGACTAATAGGAATCACATCTGATGATATTACAGATATTACAGATAATGTTATTACAGTAAAAAACTCTTTAGATATAGATTATAACAATGACATTTTTTATGTTATGTACACGTCTCAGTAATAGTATATTTTACATTAGTAATAAATAAATCATCTGTTCTTTCTGTGCTTGAAGTATCGTGAAATTCTATAGGATTATTTCCTGTAATAATATTATTGGCTGTTTCAGTATCTGATTCATGTCTTATTGGCGTCAATAAAAAATCTTGAGATATTCTATTTGGTTTTACCAATATTAATTCTGTATAATTATCATAAACTTCATTCCATCCATCATCATAATCCTGAAATATAATAACCTCTTTATTTGCTTCATCACCTTCAAAAGGAGAATTACTCACGCTTTTATAAGTATGTTTTTGCTCTGATGTACCTATGTCTATATCTCTATATGCTACAAAAGCATCATTACCATCATTATCTGTGTCCGAAATCTCATAATCATATTGTAATAGCACAGCTTTGCCATTAGATGTGCTTTCATTAGTAAATATAATTTCAGGACCTGTTACAAATTCTTGACTATAAGAAAATAAAGGATTAATATCATATTTAGTTGTATATATAGTATAAGAATTATCAAATTCTATTAATGAAAAGCCGTTATCCCATCTTATTGTGTCCTGTGATAAAGTGTGATTTTCATTTGAATTCACTTTTTCTGTTATTTCTTCTGTTCTCCCTATATTCAACCATGTCTGTAAATTATCTTCTCCTCTTTTATCAGTTGTCATAGAATTATCTTCATATCTGTCTGTTAGTGACCAATCTATATCTATTATTCTATTTTCATTATTTGTACTATTATCTATAAAAGATATTTCTGTATTTCTATCAGGCACACTATTAGTATATGTGGCATTTGGAACCAAATCAGAATAAGGAATTGTTTTTATGGTTTTTGTTAAGTTTTTGTCTCTATTAAAGTAACCATCATTATAATAAAAAATTATTTCTACATCATGATCTCCTATGCTCCAATAATTTATTTCTGGTTTATCTTCCATATCATTATCTAAAAATTCATCTGCATTTGTTTCATCTTCAGCAAAAGTATCTCCTCCTATTGTGTCGATATTTGAGAAATTATCTTTTGTTTTGTCATTTGAAAAATGCCAATCTATACTAAGGTTCCTTGAACTGGTTTTTGAGTATTCTTTATTATAATAATCAGACAAATAAGAACTGTTAATAAAAGTTACTGTATCATCTCTTCCTACTATATCTTTATTTGTGCCCAATCTTGAAGTATAATTAAATATTATATTAGGTATAAGCACAGATGCTGTTAATGTTCTTGTTTTGGTTGATTGTATCTCATCATAACCATCATAATATGTTATTATATTCTCAATTTCAAAATCACCATCCTTTTTTACATAAAATGTTGAAACATTGGTAAGATTATCTTCTGTATATTCGAACTCTTCTGTGTCATCTTCTGTGCTATCATCTGTATATGATGCATACTTTTCTTTCCTAATCTCATAATAATCTTTTGTTACTATATCCTGATTATTTTGAGGACTAAATATAGATGTATTAAACACTGAAACCATATCATTATCATCAACAATATTTTTTTCTTTGCCGTGCCTATCTGTTTCCCAGTAAAAGTTATGAGTTATTGAGTATTTTTCTGAAGTATAATCTTCTGTAATACTTTTCTGAACATCTTTATATCCGTCCCAATACACAAGCTCTTGTGTTATAGACCAAGTATTGTCTGTGTCGTGATAATATTTAACAAAAAAATCTATTTCTTTAAAATAGTCATCCTCTTTATCATCATCGTCATCATCTGCAGAAAAAGAGTAACTTTCATTATCATCTGAACCGTCATTTTTCTTTTTTGTGATAGTATAATCAAGGGTTTTCCATTGAGAATTACTGCCATAATCTTGAGAAGCGTTATCAAAATTTAAATTTTTGAGAGTAACTAAATCATCATCACCCAATGGAACATATGTATTGTTGACTGTATACTCTTTTTGAGCGATAATGGCAATTTTTTGTGTAATATTATATGTATCAAGGAAAGGGTCTAATTCTTTTGTTTCAGTAAAATCATCAAAACCATCATTCCAATTTATTTTGAGAGTTATTTTTTTATCATCATCTGACATAAAATATTTTGTTGGTTCAAAATTTTCATCTTTCCCTGTATAGGTATCTGTGTTGCTCGAACCATCTTGGTTTGTATCTGTTATTTCCCAATCAAATGTTGCTTGTATTTGATCCCAAGTATCTCCATAATTTGTGCTACTTAATTGGGATGTTGTAAGTTTGTCATCATTGCCCACACCTATATGTTTATCAGAATTTAATAATTTACTAAAAGTATAATCAAAATCAATACTTGGTTTATTGTATAATATATGTTCATCTTTTGTTACTTCACAATAAAATCCCAAGAAATTATATGGTCGCACTACAATGGTATAGTCCCCTGCATCAATATATGAGTATGTATTATTTTCAGTTACATTTTCTTCAAAAGAATTTTCTTCATAGTTATATATAGTTTTTTCAATATTCAAACCCAAATAAATATTTTGCCCTGAGTTTGTAATATTTTGATATAAATCACTTCTATCAAAATTTGGATCATCAAAACTTCCTTGGTTAACAGTACTATTATTAGTTACAGTAAAAGAATGTCCCGTATAATTAACAGTTGGTATAGAAATATCACAAACTGGTGATTTGGCATCAAATATTGTAAAATCTTCAGACCATGAACTAGAGCTTGTATCAATAGTATGAATGAAATTAACACATTTTGTTATAGTGTTATTTTCTTTTGAAGATTTGTCATTATTATCAACATCCCCATCAGAAACCCATGCACATATAAGAACTTTATCTCCTGTCTTTATGATACCCTCTGAGGTCAAAAAAGAATCATCGCCAAGGTTAAAAGAAACTTTACCATTACCAGCTGTTAGCCTTATATCATTATCCCATGATGATTCACTTGAGTCACTATCTACTTGTATGAAATAAGCATGTACCTTGGCTTTTTCAATGTTGTCTCCTAACTCATCAAGAGCGTGACAGGATATATCGTAATTTAATGACATTTATTGTCTCCTAAAACCATATTTCTAACAAATCATCTGTTTTTGATAAATCTGCGTCAGGATATATGTATATTAAAATACCTGTTCTTAAGCCTGCAGGCAAATCTTCTAGTTTATTATCTTCGTCCAGTGATGTTATTGTGTCTGAATCAATATAACAGTTACTTAAAGTAAAATTATTAGGATTATAAACAACATAATCATTATCATCAGGATCCCCATATTCTGTGCCGTCAGTTAATGCTTCCCTATATAATGATGAATTTGTGATATGTTCGGCATCTCCGCACCAAGCAGGGGATGTATTCCCTACATTAAATGTCCTATATTTCCCTGAATCTGTTTCATATGTTTGTATTTCCCTTACTATCGTATTAGCAGATACCCCATAAACATCTTCTATCTGATCAATAAATAGATTTTGCACATTCGCCAAAATACCTTCTTTATAATCTATTTGTGATTCATCTTTATCCCACAATGCTTCTTTTTGTCCTTGGTATGAAATTAGATTGAAACCTTTATTTAATCTCATCAACCCTGTACCACTATAATCTGATGCTGCATCTGTGCTGCCATCTGAATCATAAATTATATAAAGAAAATCACCATCTAAAGGCGCATTATAAAAATCAAGAGTTTTATTATCTTCATCAACAGTATAACCATATACTTCAGAATCATCATCTTGTAATGCCAACATTTGACCATTAATAAAAATGGTAACTGTACCACCAATAAAAGTATCAGGTAAATCCCATGAAGTTATTGTGCCATCTGGTTGAGTTGTTGGATTGTATCTTTTTAACATTTCTTCTCCATGGTTTTTATAAATATTTATAAAAATAATGGAGGTTCAATATGGATAACATTTTTACTTTATCAATAGATAATTACCCTAGGGTTGATTATCCTTTTTTATATACTGAGTATAGTATAAATAAAGAAGAAGAAATTAGTATTAGTATTAATAATTTTATAATATTTGGCAAAGATGATATCGTAAGTATCAATGATAATATCATTGAATTTCCTAATAATATAAAATTTGCCAAAAAAGATAATATTGTGGTGATATACAACAAAATATAAATAAAACAAAACAAGGAGATTAAAATATGGAGAATCAAGACTTACAAACTCTTAATGAAGAAAATTTTATGGTAGATCAACCGAAATTAATTGGTGCTATAGATAGAATTTTAATAAAAAGGAGTTTGGCAAAAAGAGTTTCAGACGTTCAACCTATGACAGGTCCTGTGGGAATAATTACAGGTGCTCAATGGGATAAAGATACAGGAACATTGACATTAGCAAAAGCTGATATCAATGCCGAAACCAAAAAAATTAGGACCGAATTCACAGTGGAGGCTCTACAAGACTTGGAGAGCATATACAAAGAAAATTTTTATGATGTTCTTGCTCATTATTTGGTTGATGAATTAGTTTATCAATTAGATGACAGTTTTTTAACAATGGTTAAAGATAGGGCAAGCACAAAAGCAACATTATCATTTGCCGGGGCAGATTTTGATAACTCTTTATGGGCTGTAGGCCAAAGCATTTCAATCACAGTTAATAAAGGTTTAGCTGATTTGCCAATCTCAGATAATAGAAGTCCTTTAGGATGGGCTATTGTATCATCAAATGTTGCCAGTTTACTTGCAGGTACTTTAAATGATTCAAATTCTGAAGGACTTGATGACGATAGTCCTTCTTACCTTGGTAGAATTGCTGGAGTAGAGTATTATATTGATTATACTCATCCTAATGATGGCACTGATTCTGTGATATTTGGTATCAAAGGAAATGGATACTCTAAAGGTTCTACTATTTACTCTCCCTATACAATGCAATGGATAGATGCTATTAATCCTGATAATGGAGAACAAATCTTCTTCTTGCTAAATAGAAGTGGGATAGCAATAAATCCTTTAGATGAAAAGATGTATAATGCAGGCAATGGTGTTAGTGGTTTCCTCGGAAAGTTTGACGTTGATCTTAATGATCTAGCCATATTTAAGTAAGATTTAACTATTGGTTAAATATAATTATAAAAGAAAAAAGAGGGAATAAAATGATAACATTTAGTGAATTTATAAATGAGATAAATGAGGCAACAAAAGAATATGTACTATATAATACAGATTACAAAGAATTATGGATAACATATGCTGAAGGTTCAGGAATGACAGCGCAACTTCCAGATTTGAAAAGATATTTTAGTTCTGACAGTTCAGATACTGAACATTATGATGGCATTGTTAGGAAATTGGTTAAATGGTCAGAAGTGACTAAGCCTATGAAACAAACAAAAAATCAAAAAGTTAAACTTTTTGAAATACCAACATATCCAGCAACTCGGGGATCAGGAAAACAAGACCTATGGGGTGGGAATATTAAGCCTAATGGGAAAATGTATATGATTATTACGCGAGAAAAAAGTGATATTGTAAACTTCTTTGATAATAAAAACGAAGCAATGGCTTGGATTAAAAGCATTTCTTAATTTTTTATAAATATTCATAAAAAGGAGTCCCTATGGAAACTATTTATGAATCTTCTACATACACAGACTCCTTTCAGCACATAGGAAATTGTGCTGAATCAGGAAAAACAATTCAACAAACAATCACAATAGACGACGGAACTGGAAAGTTATATGATTATGTTCTCACTAAAGATATAGAATGGAAAGAGTATACAATCCAGCCAGATTTTAATGTTAATCCCACTGAACCTACAATCATTGATAACACAGAAATTATACCCACTATAAATGACCCTTATGATATTGTGCAAGAGGATGGTGTTGACTATGATTTTTCTGAAGATGGAACTTCATTAAATCACCAAGAAGATGAGACAGTAAGACAAGTTTTAAGTGTACCAAGACTTCAGACAGTAATTCAAACTGTAAGATACTTCACAGGATGGGAAATAAAAACCAATAGCATTTCAAAAAATATAGAGAAAACAAATATTCCACCTGAAGCATGTAATGAAGAAAATATTTCATGTTTTACTGTACCAACTGCCATATATACAAGTTGTTCTACTGACCAAGAAGATAATCCTCAAAACCTTAGAATTGATTGGGAATTATATTTAGATTTGAACTCATATATAGAGATATCAGAAGATGAAAATGGGAATGAAGTGAGAACTGTTGTATATGATGAAGATAATCAGGATTGGTCATTGCAAACTTCACTTGATAACAATACTGTTTTTAGTTGGACTTATAATAATGAAGGTAGGTATAAATTAATAGAAATAGCCACTGATACAGATGGAGATAGTAGTAATGCTGTAAGAAAATATAATATAGCATTCCAAAAATGCGACGACACTGTGGCAGAAGATCAGACAATACAGGCTTATGGGGAAATAGAAGTGGAGGGAAATACATGGCAACTTTGTGCTATTCCAATGGTAAACGGGTATTGGGATAAAGATAAACATAAGATAATAAATAATAAAAATAATCCTGTAAGAAGTACAATAAAAAATGTTATAATAGACCAGGTAGAAGATGTATATGGTACCAATGCCACAGAGTATATAAAAGTTATCAATACAACAGCTGTTGGAGATTTAGAAGGAACAATGTATAACTATATCCCAGGTGTAACTAAAGGAACTTCAGTTCACAATTTCAATCTTGTACAAATAGATGATGATAATGATTTGGCTGATGATTTAATAAAGTATGAAATATGTGGTTTTTGGATAAAACCTAATGGGAGAGATTTTAAAATAAAATGGGGAGTAATAGAATGATTAAATTTAAGGACTTTATAAGCGAAAACACAGAAAATGTTGAGGATTTAATACCTGAATTAAAAGGATTTGTAGAAGAATTATCAGGATATGTTTTATATAATGATGATGAATCAAGAGACAATCTTCTTGTGTTTTTGAGGAAATATAAGAAAGAACTTCAAAAATTAAAGGTGATAAAAAAATTCAAAAAACTGTATAGAGTTACCTCATTAAAAGATGAAAAATCATATAAGTATAGAGATTTAACATCAACAACAAAGAAGAAATATACAGGAGAATACCTAGAAGATGTAAAAGGCATGATAGGACAATATACTAATACAAAAAATAAAGATTTTTATTGGGCAGAGATAGATAATACAGAAGGTTTTGATTTTAATGTCTTTGGGAAATTATTTCAAGGTAAAAAGAAGTATTATATAGGAAAATATGATGGTCCTGGTGATATGACTTTTGATGTTTTTTATGATACTATAAAGGATTTGAAAAAACAAAATGAAGTTATTTTATTTGAAAAATATAATATAAGTAATTTAGAAAAAATAGAATAGGAGACAATATATGTCATTAAACATAACATTAGCAGGAACTATCTATAATTCTAATAATGACCCGTCGGATGCTTCTCTTCAAATTTTTGTAAATAATACAAATAATGGTTTAACAAAATGGTCAAATGTTTTCGGCACAGAAGATGCTGACTATTCAAAAAACCTTGGTGACGGGGATATATCCTCTCAGGATAACACCCTAGGATTAGCAAATGCCTCAGGCGAATTTATTTTGATAGCTGTGTGGTTAGACGGAGATAGAACAAGCACTGACAATATTCCGTCAGAATTTGCATATATAGTACAAGAATTAAAAGGCGAAGACGTATATGTACAAGACATAAAACTCAACAAACCAAATAGTATTGAGTGTTCTGATTGGAGCCTAACAGAAAAAGTTAATTCTGGCGGAAATATAATAGCATTAAATAACAATACCAATGAAATATCTTATATGGAATTTGATATAAAACATTTTTTGTATCAAAAATATAATAATGAAACAGTATTTGCTTTTATGGGCACAAATACTATTGAGTATAACTTTAATGATGAAGGATTTATCTCAGGGAATGTCTATACCACAACAGATGCAGGTGATATTATAGTGCAAATAAAAGTAACAGATTATTTTGGCAATGAATCTATATGCGAAAAAACCATATCTGTTTATTATGTTGTTGAGACAGGATTTCTCGATTATACAAAACCTTATTCTGTTGGAGATGAAATTAAAATTGAGTCAAATCCATCAGGAAATATAGAGCAAATAATAAATACAGAATTTCTATTTTATGATGAGACCGTAACAGCAGAAGAATTTACAAGATTATTAGAAACATACGGAGAAATTCCTGTAACTCAATACATAACTTATTTTAATGGTTATCAGAATATTACTATTGAAGAACAAAAAACATTTATAATGGATAATATTCCACCTGAAATGACTCTTGAAGTGTTAAAAGAGCCTGATGGAACCATAGAAAATTCAGAATATGTCTTTGCACATAATGGCATAGATACAGATGGAACAATAGAAAAAGTAGAATGGCAAATCTGGAGAAATAATCCTGATATCAATGGCAATGAAAATTGGTCACTCTATTATACTACAGGGTCTATTTCTGATTTATCAGATTGGACTTTTGATGTCAAAGATGTAATTGGTGAGTTAAAAGTAAGAGCAATTGTGTATGATAATTTAGGGGCTTCCGTTTATGAAGACTTTTTGATCGATGCTTCTTGTGATAATTTATTAATCTCTTTTGATAATATTGATTGGAACAAAAAAATTAATATTATTGATTTTGCCCTTAATATAGAAAAAAGAACTTGGGAAAATAAAATACATAAAATGGTATGGAACATGACACCCAAAAAAATTCAATGGGAAAATAAGCCAATAACTGTTTTCTGGAAGACAAATGTTATTTCAAGAGAATGGAAATATAAAATTTATTTCGATGTATAATAGGTTTATAAATAAAACAAAAAGAGGACTAAAATAATGAAAACATTTAGTGAATATATGACGGAAGCTATCAAGAAAATGTCAGATGATAAAATCGACTCTTATATAGCAAAAGAATGGAATGGAAAGGCTGCTACTTATTTCTATGATGCAGAAGCTGTTATGGAAATAGCTGCAGTACTAAAACAAGATGATGTAGTGGTAACCAAAGATATGAAATTCTTTCATATTCCTGAAATATCCGATAGAAGATTAAACAATCAAATAGCGAAAATCTTACTAAAATATAATGTCATAGAGGCATAAGGAGATTAAGCAATGGAAGAAATTTTATTGATACAAGGAGATTCCTCAGATATTTGGGAATTTTCGTCAAAACAGGTCTCAAACTTACCATCAAATTGGGAGGGTTCTTGGGTAGTTTCAGATACTCTTGGCGGGACTCCTATTTTAGAAGGAACCTTGACCAAGAATGAAAATATCTATAATTCTGATTCTCTAATAGGAGAAGATTTTAGAAAAACATATAAAATATTTGAGAGCACAGGATTAGAAAAAGTTGTTTTCAATGATGATGTTATTTCTGGTGCAGATAATGAAATATGTACAGTAAGCGGTAGAATGTATCATGATAGCACAGATGCAGATGGAAATGCCATCGAAGTTCCTGAGGCAGATAGGTACATTACAATCACGCTAAAAGGTGTTTTTGTTGATTTTTCAAGAGAGATGAGAATTAAGACAGATGCAAATGGGAATTTTACTCATGATTTTAATATCGGTGCTACCATAAAAACATCAGCAGATTCATTTTTTATCTTTCAAATAATGCCATTACAATCTCAACAACTGACAGCTGGCACAACATATGTATTAAGTATCGAAGTGAGAGAATTAGATGGAAACGGAGAACCGATTTTCAGAAGAGAAGTTTTAACTGCTAAGTTAAAAATGTTACAACAAGGTGTTTTTTAACTTATAAATAATAGTATATAAGAGGTTTTTCTGTTATATACTATATAGTCTGACGAGAGGATATAGTATATAACAGAATTAAGTCTGACGAAACTCTTATAAATTTATTTTTATAGGATAACTACATGAAAAATAATCAAAAAACAAAAGACAAAGTATGTCTGTATATAGCAACTCACAACAAAACAGGACTTAAATATTTTGGCAAAACGACTACATATTTTACCCAAGAAGATTTACAAAAATATTACCACGGGTCAGGAACTTATTGGCTAAATCACCTAAGAGTTCATGGAGATGATGTCACTATGAAAGTGTATGGTATATATAATTTGGATGAAGTTGAAGAAATGGCATTGAAATTTAGTGAAGAAAATAATATAGTAGAATCAAAAGAATATGCTAATTTAATTTCTGAAAATGGTTTAGATGGATGGACAAAAGGAATGACACACTCTCAAGAAGCGAAAGAAAAAATGAAGATAAAAGCAAAAAACAGAGACGAATTTAGTGAGAATAGAATAAAAGGTAGAATATCAAGAAAAGAAAAATTAAAAAATTACAAACCAACAGAGATGACCAAGGAAAAAATAGCAAAATCTTGCAAAAAATACATAAAAACCGAAGAACACAAGAAGAATTTGAGTATTTCTTTGACTGGACATAAGGTCACCGAGATTACAAAGGAAAAACTAAGTGAATATATGACAGGTAGGAAAAGAGGAAAATATAACATGAAGAATAAACCAAGAAAGGTACAAGAAATAGTTACTTGTCCTCACTGTAATAAAGAAGGGAAAACTTCTGGTATGAAAAGGTACCATTTTGATAATTGCAATTATAAATAATACAAAAGGAGTATTGGAATAATGAAAACATTTAGAGAAATTATTAATATTAACGAAAGCAAAAAGTCAGATAAGTTAGCAATAGAGATAGACAAAAGCATTGAAAAAATAGATGATAGTATGTCAATAAAAGATTTTGCTTTATCTGTCTCAAAAATTGTTAAAGATGAGTATGGAACACATAACTACAGTGAATTTATAGAAATAATAAAAAAAGAATTAGGAGTTAAATAATGAAAAGTTTTAGAGAAATGCTTGAAGATAAGGCACAAGACTATGAAAATAATGATGAAGATTGGACAAAACAAGATTTAATTGAGCTTATACAAGAACAAGACCTAGATGACGATGACATAGCGGAAATAACTGAATTAGTCATGGAAATCATAGAGTATGGAGAGTTTGATGACGATGATTTTGACCCTGATAATTTCGATTGGGATAATTATGACTGGGATGACGATTTTGATAAAGATTTAGGTGAAAGAATGTCAAATAAAGCCAAAAAAGATGACGCTAAGAAAAGAAGAAAACCCGCATTCAAAAGGGCAATGAAGAAAAAATTAAAATGTCAGAAAAAATTTGCAGAAAAAATCAAAAAAACAAAAAAATCAGGCATTCCTATGGTTTGTAATGTTAAAGGAAAACTTGTAAAAGGAATGAATAGAGCAGAAAGAAGAAAACTGGCTAAGAGCAGAAAGAGAAATAAAAATAAGATTATTAATTAAAAAAAAGGGATAAATATTGAATAATAATATGCAACAAAGTATGCAATCTAAAGCAAAAGAATTAGATAAAATTGATATATATGAAAAAGAGTTTTATAAAATAATAGAAGATAAGAATATTGAAATATCAAAACCAGCTGATGTGCAAAAGGTTGAGAGAATATTTAGCAAAACTCTAAATGATATGCTAAAAATAATAGAATCTGACAAATTCAATGATGATGAGAAAATAATCTTGTCATCAAGGTTTATTATAGATTTTCACGTTAGATTTGCCGAAAAATATAATTTTAATCCTTATGAAATATCAAGCTATTTTGGAAAATATAATGAAGAAATATTTGAAAAGGCTGTAAGGGATATAAAAAAGTTTGTATAAACACATAAACGCATAAATTTTATTTCTATTTAAGGTTATTATGTTATAATTATAGCAATAAAAGAGAATAAAGGATAGCTTTTGAATAACACAATTACTTTTATAGACATAGACGAAACAAGAAAATCTCACATAAGTGCCTAAAAATCATACATATTGAGTTAGCACCTCTTAATGTATCGCCAATATAGATATGTATGAATATGTGTGCTTATATGAGCTTTTAAAAAGCTAAAAATAAAATAGGAAAGTAAAAAATGAAATATATAATTGATACAGAATTTAAACCCGGAGAAAAAATTAATGTGCTTATAGATCATGAAATAAATGAGTATATGATAAATACAGCAGAAACAAAAATTATTCAAACACTAGGTTTTGAACGTGTATTTACTGAATATACAATTGCAAGAACAAGCGTTTTGGAACGCAATGATTATTTAAGGATAAGTGAATTTGATTTAAAAAACATAGTAAGATAGCAAATAACCCTTACGAACTACAAGATGGCGAATATTTTTATTTCTCTGAGTTTGTAAGTTCTGAATTATTCGTAAACACTTCTATACCAAATCAACTTATGATAGATATACTAAAAAAATTAGTTCAAAACAACAAATTCAAAGGTTTATTTGCTAACAGCAAGACAAGATTTTGGCGATAAAGATAAATTTCTTGAATTCTTAGTAAAACATGGTATTGAAGCTGGACACAAAGATGACCAAAAAGTCCATGTTATCAAAGCAGGAAACATCCCAGGATTGGATAATGCAAGAAAGAAATATAATAGTTATATGGGACCAAAAGACAGCACAGGATATTCAGGACCAAAACAACCAAAAACTAGATGCATTCAAGGATAAAAAATGGGTAAAATAATTAAAGGTTTAAGAATAAACCAGGTACCGATGGAAAAATACATTAATAAAGACGAGTACACATCACAGTATAATGATGATATAATCTCTGAATATGAATTTTTGTTCCTCGAGGATGGGAAATTGTATTCCGAATGTTTTGCTTTAGAGGAAGGAGAATGTTACTCAGGATATTGTGGAGCAGAATGGATTCATTTATCAAATAAAGTTCCAGTGCAATCTTTAGGAACATTGCATTATATACCAAAAGGAAAATTGGAAGTAGATTCCATATTCACCGACTATGACGGAAATGACTATTTCACTATGTATATAAATGACTGTAGGTATTATCCTTCTGCCAATATTACAATAAAATTTGATAGTTGGATAGACACAAAAAGAGGTAAAGATAATAAACAAATCTATATCTTTTCGGGACCATCAGCAATAGGAAAATCATTCATTGCTAACAGCACATCACTAAAAGTTTTTGAAACTGATGCTGATCCTTTGTTAAAATTAGATGTATCATATGATATTATTGTGATTGGAAATAAGTACACTTATAGTGTACAAGAAATAACAGAATATTTTATGGGGCAAAATGTAGAGTTTATTTTGGTGGGATTTAAAAATATTAATGAAGATAATGAAGATAATAAAAACAAGGAAGTGAAATAATGTTAAAAGATTATATTTTAGGAACAGAAATAGTAGAAAAAGGAAATTTCCATCAGGCAAACATTAGTATGCTTTTATCAGATTTTGGTTTGATTGAGGGAGATGATTATCTAAAATTTGGGGGAGTTGTGCTTATAAACAAAAAAAGTCTATTATTGCCTAATTATATTAGAGAAGTTATTGAAAATAATGAATTCACCGATTTATCAAAGTACCTTCCAAAAGTATATTTTATGGATATCCTTGAAAATCAAACTTCTAACATTAAAGATAAATTTAATGAAGTAACTATTAGTTCAAAGAAATTTGTCCAGATTGATGATGAATTACAAAAACTATTTAACAATAATAATCTTATCAAAACTACAGTAGATAATTCAGAATTGTCTGAATTGATAGCGGATGGGTATATTAAAGGAAGTATAAAATTATCTAATAAAAAAACATTGGTATGGTATTAGGAGAAGTAATATGAGAAAATGGAATGATTACACACAATATAAATGCAAATGTGGAAAACCCACAGCAAGAGGGTCAGTTAATTCTAAAAGAAAAGATGGGACATATCCCCCGAGGGTATCTTGTTTGACAGGAAAACCAGTATGTGCTAAATGTTTCAATGATGATATTGGGATGGAAGCAACGAATCCATAAAAAATCTTCAGGTTGACCATATTGATGGAAATCCCACAAATAATCACGATTCTAATTTAATGGTTTTGTGTCCTATTTGTCATGCCACAAAGGGTAGAATTAATGGTGATAGTGCTTCGCCAGGCAGAAAAGCTTTGGGTGTTACTAAACCCGGAATTAGAACATTCTGAAAAATATAAATAAAATCATATTCCTTATATATTAAGCAAAAATAATATATAATACTATATATTAAAAAAGATATGATGTGGAGCAATATGACAAAAGAATATATAAAAAATAATTTATTAAGAAAAGATGGGAGATTAGATGGCAATAAGACCAAAAAGCTTCGTGAAACCAATGAAGCTTTATATTGTATTTATTTTGATGTCAAAAATCCTGTTTGTGAGTGTGGTAATAGATTAAAACTTAAGTCGTGGTCAAAAGGATTTAGATTATTTTGTTCGCCAGAATGTCAAAAAAGTAGCAAAAAAACTATTGAAAAATCAAGGAAAACCAGGCAAGAGACAGGCAATACATCAAAAACAATGAAGGTGGTTTGGAGCAACAGGAGCAAGGAAGATATTGCAAAAATTGTGAAAAATATAGAAAACACCAATATTGATAGATATGGTGCGCCTTGTATTTTATCTTTAAAGGCATTTAGGGATAAGATAAGGGAAACTAATATACAAAAATATGGAGTTCCTTGCACACTACAAAATAAGGAAATACAAGATAAAATAAAGAAAACTAATATCGAGAAATATGGTGTTCCTTGTGTGTTACAGAATAAGGAAATTATTAGAAAGAACTCTATTTCCACGAGGGAAACAAATATAAAAAATGGTAAATGGGTAGCTGATGAAGAGTTATCAGATTGGGGGTTATATAAAAGGATTGTTAGGAAAATTACTGAGCAGAATTATAGGAAATACAAGGAGTTTATTAATCCCAATAATATCAAAAGAGTTCTTGGGACAAAAGAAGGTGCTCATTTGGACCACAAATTCTCGATATTGGAATGTTTTAGACATAATGTTCCTTCATATATTGCTGGTGGAGTTAATAATCTTTCAATCATCAATTCAAAAGAAAATATAAGAAAATCATCAAAATGTAGCATTACTTTAGAATATTTATTAAGTAAATCTTTTATATAATACCATATATAAAAAGAGATGGACCAATAACATTTAAGTCCATTATAAACTATATGAAATAAAAACACGTTAAATACGATAAAATTCGTTAAACATAGGAGAAAAAAATATGGCAGGATTAGATTTTAGTTCGGGAAGTCTCGATTGGGGCTCTTTGGAGAAAAACTTAGGCGCAAATGTAAATTTAGGTGGAAAAAAGAATTATGATGATGATAGATTCTGGAAATTGTCAAGAGATGAAAATGATAACGGAGGAGCAATTATCAGGTTACTTCCAGATCCAAATGGCATACCATTTATTCAGAGATATAATCATGCATTTCAATCATTTGATAATGTAAACAAGAAAAAAAGATGGTATCTAAATATTTCACCTGAGACCATTGGAGAGCCTTGTCCAGCATCAGAGCTTTGGTCTGCATTATATAATATAGGGACAGAAGAAGGCAAAAAAGAGGCTAAGAAAATTAGTAGAAAAATTAAATTTATGACGAATATCAAGGTTATTAAAGACCCCGCAAATCCTCAAAATGAAGGTAAAATTTTCTTATGGGAATTCGGAACAAAACTAAAAGATAAATTTATGGCTGCACTTCAACCATCAGAATCAGAGATTTCAATGGGCGAAGAACCAAAACAATTATTCAATCCATTAACAGGATGTAATATTAAACTTAAGATTGCTAAAGTGGCAGGTTTCTTAAACTATGATGCAACAGAAATCATGGCACCGAGTTCAATTTATACTGATGCAGAAGAAGCAAAAGCAGATATTATTGAAAATGCTTATAAACTTGATGAATTCATGAAACCTGAAGCGTTCCAAACATACGAAGAACTAAAGAATAAGTTAAAATTTGTTCTTGAAGTGTATCAACCAGAATTCATTGATCCTATTCAGTTCAAAAATGTTGTTTCTGGTATTATTGGTACTGCAGTAAGCACAAACGCCAATACACCAGCTACTCAGGTAGCTCAGACAACACAACCAGTAGAAGAAACACCTGTACAGGAAGCATCAGTAGCTGAAACTACTCCAGTACAGGAAGCACCCACTCAACCCACACAATCCGCTTCAGCATCTGCTAGTTCAGATTTAGATTTCCTTGATGACCTTTAGGTCATCAAGGAAACTCACTGAGTCAAAGGACATAAAAAATAAAATAAAAGGAAACATATGAAAAAATCGATAACGATAGTGGATTTTAGTCACTTAAATATGAGAAACCTTTTTATTGCATTACAACAAGCAAAGCCCAGAAAAAAAGATGGGCTGTTTGTTACTGAAGATTTTATTCAATATCATAAATCTTTATTATTTAACTCACTTCAATTCATAAAAAATAAATTCAAAAATGAAATTATACTAGCAATAGATGGTCAAGATAACTGGAGAAAAAGATTTTATCCAGATTATAAAGCCAACAGAAGCAAGGCCAAAGAAGATAATGATGTAAATTTTGAAGAATTTTTTGAAGAAACAGATAAAATGTTAGAAAAAATCAAAGAGAATTTTCCTTTCAAGGTTTTAAGAGTGAATGAGGCTGAAGCCGATGACGTAGCAGGCACAATAGCAATAAAATATGGAAATGATATGGATATTACACTTGTGACATCTGATCATGACTGGTTACAGGTTCAGGCACACAATAATGTTAGAATGTGGGACCCAATAAAGAAAGAAGATCAGTTTTTATCTGATTTTGAAAAAGAAATAATCCAAACAGATTTTGGTTTAATGTCAAGATTTACAATTATTCATGGATTGATTGGTGATAAGGGTGATAATGTACCAACAGTAACAGGAATGTCTCATTTTAGTGACGAATTTATTGGTTATCTAAAAGAGAACAATATAAATTCAGAATGTGTAAAGACAGTCACAAAGATGGATATATGGGATGAACTTATAGAAAATTATGATATTTATGATATTGTAAAAAGTGGCAAGAAAAAAGGTGAATTTAAAGATACAAAAAATATCTTTAAAACAAAACCTTATGGTATAAAAAAAGCAGAAAAACATTGTATATGCAATGACTCACTAAATGAATTTTTTAATGAGCATAATATGTATAAAGATAATTTTGCTAGGAATAAAATTCTTGTTGACTTCACTGAAGTCCCTGAAGATGTACAAGAAAAAATTATTCAGGAATTTAATAATGTGCAAGTAAATTATAATCCAAATGGAATATTAGAATATTTTATGGAGGAAAAACTTCCTGTGCATATTAATAATGTTAATAAATTTTACAGTGCCAAATACGAAACTCAAAACACCAAGTCATTAGATGATTTTTTTGATTTTTAATTGTAATTAAGACTGAAGAGCTAGTTTGGTAAAACTAAAATTAGCCCATTCTTCGGTCTTATCTATTGTAATATTAATAAGTGAAGCCAATCTTTCAGGATACTTATATCTGTTTATCCTTACTAAAGCATGTTCATTTAATTTTGTTTCTTTGCTTGGTTGAATTTTTTTGTCACCAAGTATAGCAAGAGAGTTAGTAATGATGTAATTGCATTCAGAAATAGGATATTTATTTGATAATCTTTGGTAAGATTGTCTTACGAATTCATTTAGTATCTTATTAGACATATTATTCTCCCGTTTTTGATTGTTTATCAAAATTAAGAAAATTTTTGATAAAATATATAATAATATTTATAAAATAAAAAGGAGCCTTCATGGCACAATATCTCGATGAGATTGACAAAAAATACTGGCTTATGGTTCATCCTTATGACACTGTAGGTAATGTTGGCCCAGCTGATATTTCCGTATGTTGTCCAATATGTCATGAGGGTGGTTCCTGGATGAGAAAACACCGATTACATCTTTACATCAAATCTTCATATGATAATGCTGCAGTAAAATGCTTTAATTGCGAATATTCTACAAACCTTTATGGTTACCTAAAAGAAAATCACCCAAACGAATTTTCTCTATATGTCAATGAAAAAAGGGGTGCTGGACTGAAGACCCTAAAGAGCATTTTCAAAAACAAGGATAATGATCATTATCCTGATCAGGAGAAAGGAATGGATGAGATTCCGATTTTTGACACTGGGTTAAATTTTGATCAAAAACCTGCACAAAAAATAGACATTCAAAATGACAATATCAATGACGGTCACGAAGAGAAAGCCCTTACAAAAGATGAGATTATGTCATTTTCCTCTGGATTGGATTTTGGTGCTCCTTCTGTGTCATCTACACAACCACCAAAAGCGCCCAAAACACCAATAAATGATGAAGGTCTGTTTTTGGTGACCGAACCACCAGGCTTTACTGATATGCCTTCAGGACCTGGTGGACCTTCAGGGTATATTGAGAATCGGGGGATTGAGGTTCAGTCTGACTGGAGATACAGTCCTAAAGGGAATAAAATAAAATTTAATGGAGCATCACAAACACTATCAGAATACATCATCATACCACTCAAAAAAGGAGACCTATGGTATGGTTTTCAGGCATTAGCATGGAAGGAAAAAAGATTTTTTGTTTATATGGTTACGGGAAATTCAGGATATAAAGCATGGAATTTTTATGATGTTGACAAGGAAAAACCAGTATATATTACAGAATCTATATATGATGCATTGTCTAGTGGCCTAGACAATGTCATTGCACAACTCGGTGCCAATCTTGGGGATGACAGGATTCAGGAATTAAAGGAACCAATCTTCTGCCTTGACAATCAACGATGTGACCAAAAAGCACATGAAGAAACACTGAAATATCTTCAAAGAGGGTATAAATGTTTTATATGGCCTGAGGGTTCAGAAAAATTCAAAGACACTAATGACCTCAGAAAACTCAAGGTTCCATATGAAAAAATAGCAAACATGATAAAAAATAATATTTATCAGGGTATGATGGGAATCCTTAAATTAAAAATGATTAGAGTATAAATAAAAATAAAAGAAGTTTATATGAAAAATGATAGTATTTTAAAATTCTCAGAATTGCTTAGTAGTGTTTTAGAGGAAAAAGCAAAAGGACAATCCACTAAATCAATAGATAAAAATGCCTATGCTAAATTTGAAGATGTTGTGGGCTTGACAACCCCTAATAAGGATGAAAATGGTGTGCTTCAAACAAAATTTACTGCTCCACCTCTTTGGACGAAAATTATGAATCAGTATGATCCTAGCATAACAATACCAGGAAGCTCATATACTCATATTTTATTTCTTGATGAAATAACAAGAGCTTCAAAAAGAGTTATGAACTCAATCAGAAGTCTTATGCTGGAGAAAAAAGTAAATGCCAATTATGCTATACCAGATGATATGATGATAGTGACAGCATTAAATCCTACTGATACCGGTACTGAAGAACTTTCAGACCATCTTGCAGATGTTAATGGTTCATTAAACATATATAGAAAATTCTTGAAAACAATAGAAAAAAATGTATCTAATGATGTTTATTTAAGACTAAATAAACCAGTTAGTATGGGGTTAGTTATGAACCCTATA
>JAMOPB010000488.1 GCA_027064945.1 Candidatus Cloacimonadota bacterium | reverse complement strand
TACTTGATAATCACGTTGATAGTAATCTAACAAAATAGCAGAATGCAAAAAAGTGAAAATAGAGAGAAAAAATATTAAAACAAATTTCTTATTCATCTGTGTCTCCTAAGATTTTCTTTAAAAATTCATAAGTTTCGGGTACATCTTTAAAAATATATCGATAATCTTTATCAGATACAATTGCTTTATTGGCAAAACGTTTGTCAACATTTGATTCCCCCCAATTATATGCTGCAAGGGTTAAACTCCAATTATCATTGAATTTTTTTTTTAAATATTTTAGATAAGTGGCAGAAGCATCTAGGTTTGTAATTGGAAACCAAACTAATATTTTAGGTAAATTTGGTTTCATATATTTAAACGTTGAAGCTTTTAATTGTCCTAATCCGATTGCTTTCTGATGCGAAACTGCCAAACTTCGAAAAGAACTTTCTGTATTGATTAATTTATAAAAAATTGTAGTATCAATTCCATGTAAAAGAGCTATATTCCAAGTAAAAAAACGAGCTGAAAACGGATTATAAATTAAAATAGTGATAATTATCCAAAATAGAATTACTTTGTATTTCATTTGCGTAATTTTCTCTTTATTGAAATGTAATTCTTCTGAAATCTCTGATTATCAGGTGAAATTGTAATAGCTCTTTCTATGTATGGATAAGCTTCTTCATATTTTTTCAGGAGCATATAAAGCGAAGCAATATTGTTTAAAATCATGGAACTGTTAGGATTGTATTCTTCAGCTTCCAATAGATGTTTTAATGCTTCTTTTTTGTCTTTGGCAAAAAGAGCTCTTTCCGCTTTTGAAAATAGTTCACGAGCAATTACATATTTTTCACGATAAATCACATCTTGTGAACGCTCAAGATATTCTTTGTAAGCTTCGTTATTAGGAAACATTTTATGTAATTTACGATAGATATTTTCCGCTTCCAACCATTTGCGTAACATCATATTGCATTCAGCCAGAGAAAGCAGATTTAGTTCATTTTCCTCATCTTCTTTTCTAATATCAGTGAAAATCTTTTTTGCATCAGCAAATCGAGTTAGCGACATCATTGAGAGTCCTAAATAAAAACGATTATTGATGCTATTATTAAGCATCACTGCCTTCTCAAAGCAGCGATATGCTTTCTCCAATTTACCTTTTGTTAATAATTTCTTACCCTTGCGGATTAGTCTGTTTTCTTTTAATGTGTCTATCATAAAATCAAAAATGTTAATTCTTCATTAATAGGCAATGATAATTTTTATTTATTGGAAATTATTAATATTTTGAGTTTGTGAAAAATTATAAAAAATGTAATAGTAGCCCAAAAAAATTGACAATTAATCATAAATTAAAAGATCTTAGAAAAGTTAATTTTCTAAAAAGAAGTAACATTGATTTGGGAGGTTTTATGTGGTATTGGGATAGCAGAACACATCAATTTATAATGCAGCAAGCTTTGAAAAAATGTAATCCGAGATTTATACATTTATTGGAAATTGAACAACAAATGCTTCTATTGGGAATTGAAGCTCCGGATAAAATTTTAATGGATTTTACAAATCATTATTACAATTGTACTCCCAACAGTTATGGCTATCATTATGGTAGTGTGATAAAAAAGATTTGCAGCAAATTAGAATTATTGAAACAAATCTTGAGTAACCCCAATAAGATAATAATAGATCAATCTTATCCATCTTTTTTACACCTTTTCTTAGATAGTCCATTAAAAGTTTTTTGCTTTGAATTAGGGACTTTATCACATTATGTGGCAGATCTTCATCAACCTTTTCATACCGATGGAAAAGAACGTTTTGATGATGAAGAAGTAATCCATAAAGTACTGGAAGCTGATGTAAGAAAGCATTTAGATGAATTGAAGATAAATTTACATAGAAGATCCAGAATTAAAAATCCGGAAGAATATTTTATGAATAAAGTTTGTGAAATAAATAGATTTTACGACATCTTGGTAGAAAATTATTATCTAAGTAAAGGAAAGGTGAAACCGGAAAGATGGATACATTCAAAGCAAATAATAGAATATTGCATACAAGAATCTGCACAAACTATTGCAAATATTATCTTAGATTTTGAAGACTCTGCTAAGATTTTTGATAAAGCAAAGAAATTTTCCATTATCCAAGACAAAATAAAAAAAGAGATGGATTTTAATAATTCATATAAAATAAAAATTTATAAGAGCGGAACTATTTCTATTAGAATTAAAAAATAAGAATTGTTATAGAATATTTTTTGCACATTAAAATCATCATTTTGATAGTAATAAAGTAATCTTTGTATCTTTTCTTTTCCCTTAATAGTTATTTTATATAGTCAAATAATGCTAGAATATATTAAATTTCAAATAGTTAGCTCATAGTGTAGTTAAGGAAAAAAATTGACACAAATACGATAAACAAAAAGTTCGAGAAAAAATACAATAAAGAACTCAAGTTCGGAGGAGAAGCAGATCTATGCTACAGAACAAAAAAGAGATCGATTTAATTATTAATAAGTACGCGGGGAAAAAAGGGTTTTTAATCCCTCTTCTTCAAGAAGTCCAAGATATAGAACGTTACCTCTCTAAAGATGTAATGCGTTATGTCGCAGAAAAAACAAATACTAAACTAGCGGAAATTTATGGTGTTGCAACATTTTATTCGATGTTTCGTTTACGTCCTCAAGGGGAAAATATTATTCGGGTTTGTAAAGGAACTGCATGCCATGTTTCAGGCGCTAATAGTATAGCAAGTGCAGTTAGAGAATATTTGAATTTATCGGGGGATGAAGATACTACAGCTGATGGTAAATTTACTGTAATGGAAGTAGCATGTTTAGGCTGTTGTAGTCTTGCTCCTGTTATCATGATAAATGATGATACTCATGGGAAATTAACTGCGTCATCAGTTACAAAATTATTAGCTAAGTATAAAAAGTAGGAGGCATTTTGGATCTGAAAATAAAAGTTGGTATGGCTAGTTGTGGATTAGCAGCTGGCGCAAATGATATTTACAATGCTATTAAAGATTATCAGAAAGATAGTGATATAGATATTTCATTGGAAAAAACAGGATGCATAGGAATGTGTTTTGCCGAACCTCTAATAGAAATAATTGCTGATGATAAATCAGCTACATATGGTTATTTGAAAGAAGATAAGCTTAAAGATATAATTGAAAATTTTGCTAAAGGCGAACCGCAAAAAGGAAATATGATTTTATCTAATTTCGCTGATGCAGAAGAAAATGAGACTTTAGCAAGTCAAACCCGCATAGTTTTGCGCAATGTTGGTCAGATTAATCCCATCTCGATTGATGATTATATAGAGCGTGATGGATACAAAGCTTTGGAAAAAGCTATAAAAGAATTATCTCCATCAAAAGTTATTGCTGAAATTAAAGAGTCAGGTTTGCGCGGTCGTGGAGGAGCCGGTTTTCCTACCGGTTTGAAATGGCAATTCGCAGCAACTCAATTCAGTAATAAGAAATATATTGTTTGTAATGCAGATGAAGGTGACCCCGGTGCTTTTATGGATCGTAGTGTTTTGGAGGGAGACCCTCACAGCATAATTGAAGGAATGGCAATAGGTGCTTATGCTATTGGAGCTGATGAAGGATATATCTATTGTCGTGCAGAATATCCAATGGCTATCAAGCATTTAAAAATAGCTATCAAGCAAGCTGAAGAAAATAATAAATTAGGAAATAATATATTAGGAACAAAATTTAATTTTAAATTACATATCAAAGAAGGTGCAGGAGCATTTGTTTGCGGTGAAGAAACTGCATTAATGGCTTCTATAGAAGGCGAAAGAGGAATGCCACGAATTCGTCCACCATTTCCTGCACAAAGCGGTCTTTGGGGAAAACCAACAAATATTAATAATGTTGAAACTTTCGCCAACATTGCTTGGATTATTTTAAATGGTGCAAAAGAATATAATAAATACGGAACAGAAAAAAGCCGTGGAACCAAAGTTTTTGCGTTGGCAGGAAAAATCCGAAATAGCGGATTAATTGAGGTGCCAATGGGAATTCCATTACGAGATGTGATCTATAAAGTTGGTGGTGGTATTAAAAATAACAGACCTTTTAAAGGTGTGCAATTAGGCGGACCTTCAGGTGGATGCTTGCCAGAAAGCATGCTTGATACTTTGGTGGATTATGAAAGCATAAATAAAACCGGAGCGATTATGGGATCCGGTGGTATGGTTGTAATGGATGATACTACCTGTATGGTTGATGTTGCTAGATTCTTCTTAAATTTCACACAAAATGAATCATGCGGAAAATGCACATTCTGCCGAGTTGGGACAAAAAGAATGTTAGAAATTCTCACCCGCATCACAGAAGGCAAAGGTGTTTTGGAAGATATTGAAAGATTGGAAAATTTAGCGGAAAATGTAGCTAAAGGTTCTTTATGTGGCTTGGGACAAACTGCTCCAAATCCTGTATTAACAACTCTGAAATATTTCAAAGAAGAATATTTATCACATATTGAAGATAAAAAATGTGTTGCTGGTGTTTGTACAAATTTACTTACCTATGAAATAAACCCTGATCTTTGTGTTGGATGTACTCTGTGTGCTAAAAAATGTCCTGTCTCTTGTATCAGCGGAGCTGTGAAACAACCACATGAAATTGATCAAGATCAATGCATTAAATGTGGTGCTTGTTATGCTGCATGTAAATTTGGCGCAATCACAAAATCTTAGTGAGGTGAATTAGATGATAGAAATAATATTAAATGGAACAAAAATAAAAGCACCGAAAGGTAAGACAATATTAGATGTAGCTACAGAAAATGGTGTGCATATCCCCACATTATGTCATGATGAAGAGTTAAAACCATTTGGAAGCTGCTGGGTTTGTGCTGTTCAAGTGAAAAACCGTAGAGGTTTTGTAACTGCTTGTGGTACGGAAATAGCAGATGGAATGGAAATATATACAGAAACCGATGAAGTCAAAAACGCTAGGAAAATGGCCTTGGAATTGCTCCTTTCAGATCATTATGCCGATTGTGAGGCTCCATGTAAATTGGCCTGCCCCGATCAAGTTGATATTCAATCTTATTTGGCATTAATTGCAAATGGACAACATCATGAAGCTACAAAAGTAATAAAAGAAAATTTACCGATGCCATTATCAATTGGTAGAGTTTGCCCTGCCTTTTGT
>JAMOPB010000487.1 GCA_027064945.1 Candidatus Cloacimonadota bacterium | reverse complement strand
ATTACTTTGCTACGTATAAATGTTTTAGCCAAAGGTCACTCAGGAATTCGCCTTAGCACATTACAAACATTGATCGATATGTTGAACGCAGGCGTTCATCCTTGCATTCCGGAGAAAGGCTCTGTTGGTGCTAGTGGTGATTTAGCACCGCTTTCTCACCTTGCCTTAGTATTATTAGGAAAAGGTGAAGCAATTTATAAAGGTGAAGAAATGAGTGGTGCCGAAGCAATGGATAAAGCAGGATTAACACCTGTAAAATTGCAGGCTAAAGAAGGTTTGGCGCTTAATAATGGTACTCAAGTTATGGCTGGTGTAGGTGCGTTAAATTTATTACGAGCGGAAAATCTTTGTAAAATGGCAGATATCACTGCAGCTATGTCAATTGATGCTGTGAAAGCAACTGATGCAGCTTTTGACAGTTTGATTCACCAGCTTAGACCTCATCCGGGTCAGATTGATTCTGCAAAAAACATGCGAAATTTATTAAATGGAAGCAAATTAAGAAAATCTCATGAGAATTGCGAAAATGTTCAAGATCCATACAGCCTTCGTTGTACTCCGCAAGTAAATGGTGCTGTTAGAGATGCATTACGTTATGCTAGAAATATAATTGAAACAGAGATGAATAGTGCTACTGATAATCCTTTGATTTTTCCTGACCAAGATAAAGTTATTTCAGGTGGGAATTTTCACGGAGAGCCTATAGCTTTTGCCGCAGATACAATGGCATTTACAGTTGCAGAGCTTGCTAGTATTGCAGAACGCAGAATAGATCAGATGATGAATCCTGCGCTTAATAGAGATCTTAATCCTTTCCTATCTCCTCGTCCGGGATTAGATTCCGGTTTTATGATAGCACAATATACAGCTGCAGCATTAGTTTCTGAAAACAAAGTATTAGCTCATCCATCATCAGTAGATTCTGTTCCAACTTCGGCAAACCAGGAAGACCATGTTAGTATGGGAACAATTGGAGCGATGAAATGCCGTACTGTCATAGATAATACAGCATTTGTTTTAGGAATTGAATTGATGAGCGCTTGCCAAGCTCTTGATACCAGAGAATTTGAATCTTCTCCAATTATCGAGAAAGTTAAACAAGAAGTAAGAAAAGAGATTAAGCATTTAGAAAAAGATAGAATTATCACGCAAGATATCAATGCAGCTAAAGAATTAGTAGATTCAGGTAGATTAGTTTCATTGGTTGAAGAATTGATAGAATTGGCATAAAGGAGAAGCATTGTGAAGAAAGTAATTGGATTGGGTTTATTATTAGGATTGTTGTTTGGTTGTGCCTATTACAATACTTTTTTCAATGCGGAAAAATATTTTGCAGAGGCGCAGGAATTGGAATTGCGAGAAAATGGCAAGCCCAAACCTGCGGCTGTGCAGAAATACAATAAAGTAATTAAAAAATGTGGAATAATCATCACAGATTTTCCCAATAGCAATTATGTAGATGATGCTGTTATGTTATTAGGGAAATCACTTTTTTATAAAGGAACCAGTTACAAGCAAGCAGCTGACAAGTTTAATGATATTCTTACATTTTATCCTAATAGCGAATTTGTTCCTGAAGCACATTTATACTTGGCAATGGTAGATTATAAAACAAAGAAAAAAGATTCTGCTTATCAAAAGCTTAAAGAATTTATCTTAGAACCAAAATTCAAAAAATATCATGCAAGAGCTTTGTATATTTTAGCAAATTATTACTTGGAAAATGAAAATCTAAGTGAAGCGGATTATTATTTTAATCAGATCATTACAAAATATCCAAAGTCTGAAGAATACGAAGACGCTTTTTTTGCTCGGGGTAAAACTTTTTTCCTATCTGAAAAATATGAAAAGTCCAATGAAGTATTTAATGCTCTGCTACACAGTAGAATATCAAAGCAAAGAAAACTTGATGCGAGATATTATATGGCATTGAATTATTTATTAATGGGAGAATATGAAAAAGCAAAAGTTACTGCTGAAAAATTATTAAAAAAAGAAAACAGAGTAAATAAGCGACCTAAAATAAAGTTGATTTTAGCCAGAACTTTAGCCAAAACCGGGGAAGTAGATGATTCAATAGAACTTTTAAAGAAAATTATCGAAAATAACCAAAGAACATTTTTATCTGCAGAGGCTTGTTTTCATTTAGCTGAAATATATTTTGAATTTAAAAAAGATTATGACAAAGCTATAGAATATTATAACCGTGTTGGTACTGAAAAAAGAAATTCTCCTTTCAAAGAGGAAGCACTTTCGAAAAGCGTCGTTGCCGCACAAATTATCCAATACTATCAACCCAATACAGGTATTTCTCAAGAAGATTTGGTAGAACAGCAATTTATGCTTGCAGAACATTATCTTAATACTTTGGATATGCCTGATTCTGTCTTGGTCGTGTATGATAACATCATTGCAGATAAGGATAAATTGGAAGCGCAAGTAGATAGTTTAAGACAAAAAGAGATTTTGCTTTATGAAAGTCTGCAGGATTCCTTAGCAAAAGTAAAAAAAATAGGATTGTTAGACTCAATTAAAATAGATAAATCTCTTTCCGATTCATTACTTGTTATTGATAGTTTGAAAACTCAAAAGGCTATCATCGATTCGTCTTCCTATATTGAAGTTAAAACAAAAAGAAAAAATTTAGAGAATGTTATAAAAAAATATGATGAAGAATTTATACCATATACAAAATTCCTAAAACTTTGGTTATATAAAAATGTTATAATTGATTCTTTAAAAGCTGAAGAAGTTTATTCTTCCTTATTAGAACTTCCTGAAGAAAATAAATATGTTTATGCTGCCAAAAAGATGTGGAACAATGAACCTGTTAAATTTTCCAATCCAAAATTAGAAAAAGAGGAAACTGAATACAATCAAGCAATTTTGAAAATGGATACAGCCCCCCAAGAAAGTTTGGAACTTTTGGAAAAAATAACTTCGGATAGCTTACATTCTTATTATGATAAAGCTTTGTATAGCGCCGGATATATAAATTATGCCATTCTTTCGGATAGTACAAAAGCTCGACCTTTTTTTGAGAAAATCTTGCAGGATAAGAAAAACGAATTTGTCCCTTTTGTTGAAAAATTTTATAAGAATGGGAAATTTACTGTCTATGAACGGTTACCATATTTAGAGGAACTTGAAAAAAAACAAGCTGAAGAAGAAGAAAAACCGGAAATTGATGAGAAAAATCAACCTGCAAAAGTTGTGGGCGAAGGTAAAATCAAATGGCCTTTAATTAGGGTGGATCTTGATACGAATGTAATTATCGTTGAATTAGATATTTCAGCAAAAGGTGAACTTACCGATTGTCGCGTGATTCAATCACTAAAAGAAGACAAACCTAGTATCGATAAAGTAGTTATTTCCCAAATTGAAAACTGGGAATTTAAACCTGCTCTTAAAGATGGAAAGCCGGTAGATTCTACCTTGAGAATGAACTTTATTTACGAACAAGAAAAAAAATAAATCTATGGAATATGTGGATTATAAAGAGCAAAATGTATATCTGAAAATTATATCGATCATTTTAGGAATATACATTATTACTGCTCTTGATTCTAATGTTTTCCTTCTTTACCTCGGTATTTCGCTGGTTTATTTTATTCCGCAAAAGCAAATCTATAAGTATTGGTTTGTAGTATTATTAAAGTTATTACCTTTTTTTTCATCAATTTTATTTTTAGCAATTTTATTTAAATTAGATTTCATCGCTCAAATATATTTGATTGTGAAGATTTCAAACCTGATTTTACTTTCCGTGTATTTGATTAGAACAAGCTCAATTGATGATTTGATTTTTATTGCCGGGAAGAGTAATAAAGCAGAATCTTTGGCAAAATATGTAGTTCTAACAATAAATTTCATACCTTTTTTTTATCAGAATTTTGTTCGAATTTATAAGAAAGAAAAAAATCTGATTGAGACTTTTGCAAAAGCTGTGCATGAGACATATATCAAGAAAGATCAAGTTATAGAATTAACAATTCAATCTTTTAAGAATAAAAAAAAGATGAACTCTTTTTGGAATTTTCCAAATTCATTATTAGAAATTTATATTATGTTTCAAATTTTGTTATTCTCAGTTAAGTTTTAGGAGTTGTATGAAAAGATATTTAATGAAAATAGCGTATGACGGGACAGATTTTAACGGTTGGCAAATTCAGCCTAACGCCAGAACTGTTCAGCAAACTATTGAAGATGCACTAGGGAAAATTTCTAAAAGAAAGTGTGCTATTGTTGGTTCTGGCAGAACGGATTCCGGAGTGCATGCTTTAGGACAATATGCACATTTTGATTTTGATATTGCTATGACTGAGCAACAAATATTATTAGCTGTAAATTCTTTATTGCCGCGTGATATCAAAATATTATACGTAGAACAGGTAAATGAAGATTTTCACGCGCGTTATGATGCAAAAGAAAGAATATACAGATTTTCGATTTCAAAGAACAAAACTCCCTTTAATGCGCGTTTTAGTAGTTATATCCCAAGAGCTGTTTGGTATGATGATAAGATCAATAGATGTTTTGAATATTTTATGGGAGAACATGATTTTACATCATTTTCAAAGTATAATCCTGATTTGAAACACAATCGATGTATTATTAAATCTCTGAATTTTTGGCAAAATGATGAAGAAGCAATCTTTGAAATATCTGCAAATAGATTTCTGCATAATATGGTTAGAAGAATTGTGGGAACACTAACAAATATTTGCATAACAGATAGTGAACCTGAGATTGTGAAATATTTGATTGAAAGAGAAAATCCAACTCATAAATTGATTACTACTATTCCACCACAAGGTTTATTTTTGAAAGATGTGATTTATCCTAAATAATGTTAATTCTCCATCCTTCGATAAAATTCTCCTGCGTCGGATCACTCAGGATGACCTTTTTTGCAAAGAGTGAAGAGTGAAGCGCGAAGCGTGAGAAGTGAGAAGTGAAAAGGGAAAGGTGAAAAGGTAGAACAAGCTGCCAGCTTGTTGAACTTCCGCAACTTTGCAATTTGCGCTACAATTGAAAATATTGCATTAACCGCATTTTTAACCAACTTCATGAAAACAGCGTTAAGAAATATCAAGATTGAACGTTAAGAAATTTGATACTGTTTGAACGAAGTGAGTTTATTAAATTTTAGTGAAAGCGTAGATATTTTAG
>JAMOPB010000486.1 GCA_027064945.1 Candidatus Cloacimonadota bacterium | reverse complement strand
CCAACGAATGGAAATTGCTTCGCCTTGATGTTCTAAAGCGCAAACATTTTCACATCTATGGGTACAAATTCTTCCGCAACTATTAGAGAAAGGATTTGTTTTGTATAAAAGTCTTACAGCTTCATCTAAATCGTCTTCACGAATAGCCTTTATATATTCTGGAATATCCATATGAGCCGGGCAAGTAGCAACACAAATTCCGCATTGTACGCATCGGTCTGCTTCTTTTTTTGCTTCATAATCGCTATAACCTTGAACCATTTCAATAAAGCTTGTTTTTCGTTCTTCAGCTTCCAAGATTGGCATATCCACTCGATCATATTCTAATATTGCATAGTTAGCCGGACGTTTATATCCAAGTTCGTTATTATCCCAAGGTTTCAGATCTACTCCGGGAATAAACACATATTTATCAGCTACTTCTCCGTCACCTTCTTCCAACCAAATGTATTCATTACTCATAGTTAAAGATCCTGACGGACAAATATCAACACAGAGAGCACACCAACAACAACGTCCATAATCTATTTGAGGACGTAAACCACTATCACCTTCAGTTGTTTCGATTCCTTCCACAGGAACTAAATCGATCGACATATTTTGGCATATTTCTTCGCAAGATCCGCAGCCAATACATTTATCTATATCATTTATATGGAAACCTCGATAGCGCTCTGCTCCAGGACGCGTAGTTAAAGGTTTCTTATTTGTATAAGGCTTTTCAAAAGCTCTTTTCCAAACATAGAAAGGGGAAACTAAATTTTTTATATTTATCATAATAATATTCCTTGCTTAACGTTCAATTTCAGGTGGATATGTATGCAATGTTCCCATTATACCACCTACATCTGCAATATTTAATCCTACACCTAAATGCTCAAGTAATGACATTGCGTGAGTATAGCTAGGACCTCGAACTGTAATTTTTCTGGGATATTCACTTCCGTCTGAAACCATATAGTATCCATATTCTCCACGAGTGGATTCTGCTCTTACAAAAGTTTCGCCGGCAGGAATTTTCCAATGTAACGGATTTGGCATTTTTGCTTTAATCTCGCCGGTTTTAGGCATCTTTTGCATAATCTGCCGTATCAATGAGATAGATTGTTTCATCTCTTTAAATCTAACTATCAATCTAGCCCAGCCATCTCCGCCATCTTCCGTTTCGATTTGAAAATCGAGTTGATCGTAGATTAGATATGGAGTATCTTTTCTAACATCTCTTTTAATACCTGAACCACGAGCATTAGGTCCTACAATTCCAAATTTATCAATCATGTCAGGAGTAATTATGCCCAAACCTTTTAATCTTGCTTGTAAAACGCTATTATTCAACATAACAATCTCGGAATCTCTTATCACTTTTTCGCATTTTTGCAAGACAGCTTCCAAACGTTTACCAAAACCATCAGGCAAATCTCCACGAACACCACCCGGAACCATATACATATGATAAACACGGGCACCACACATCTCTTCGAATAGATCTAATAGATAATCACGATGAGTAATGCACCATTGTCCTACCGAACCCATTCCAAACATTGAAGCTTGACCACCAAGCCACATTAAAAAACTTCCTAAACGAGACATCTCAAGGTTTAAAGTTCTAATCCATTTTGCCTTTTCAGGGATCTCAATTCCTGCTAATTCTTCTACTGCCGTACTGAAGAGATACTCATTTGTATCCGGTTCAGGAACGCAAATACGACATACAATTGGAAAACAATTTATATATTTTCTACGCTCCATTAATTTCTCAAATCCGCGATGCAAATATCCGATATGTGTTTTCAATTCAATTACTTCATCACCACTAACGGTTAGTTCAAGAGCCATATTTCCTGTTACACCTGGATGTTGAGGACCATGCCACAATTTTAGATATTTATGAGAGTTAATATCGAATTCTGATTTTCCGTCTTGCATTGGAGGGTATTTACTTCTATCAAGTTCAAACATCTCTACTCTCCTTTTTTGGGATATTGTTTATAAATATCCTGTTTCAATTGTTTTTTCATATATGTTTTCGGATCATAAGATTTTCTTCCGGAACGATTGTGATATGTTTTCATCGAATATTCCAAAGTATCGAAATCTTTCCTCATAGGTGGAATTCCTTCCCAACCTTCCAAGGCAAAATTCTCATTTATTCTTGGACTACCGGGAAAATCTATTCCAAACATTTCGTGTAATTCTCTTTGATATGTGGCAAATTGTTTCCATAATTTATGACCTGATTGCATAGTAGGATTTTCTCGATCGATTAGAGTTTTCACGCCAATATCAGTTTTATTTTCATAATTATGCAAAAGATATGTAATTTGGAATTTATTATCTTCGATAAAATCAACAGCAGTAATCATAACAAGATGAGAATAATTTTCTACGTCACGAAGATGAATAAGTGTCGGGATAACCTTATCTTTTTCTAATGTGATAAATGATAGATCAGGTCTTTGCTCATGCTGATCTATAATTCCGAAGATATTATCTACATTTTCTATAGCTTCATATTTTGTTTTCATAATACTCCTCAATTTTACCAGTTGTAATCAGGCATATTCCAATCTTTGATGATTTTTTTCTGATTTGCCTTGTAATATTCAAAATTTTCCACATATTTATTAGCGCCTTCAGTCTTCCCTGCCAAAATTCTTTCTTTTAATTTATCAAATCCTGCCATAATAGCTTCAGGACGCGGCATACAACCTGTGATAAAAACATCAACCGGGATATATTTATCTATCTGATTTATCGTGTTATAGCTATCAAAATACATTCCACCATTGATTGAACAACTGCATAAGGAAATCACAAATTTAGGATTTTGCATCTGTTCATAACTGCGGATAATACGCTTAAGAGTTTTAACACTGCTATAGCCACCGATAATAAAAACGCCGGATTGTCTTGGGGTTGGTCTTGGAGCTATACCTTTGCTATAAATATCAAAACGAGAAGTTAGAAGCGGACGCAATTCGATGGCTCCGCATCCTGTACCAAACGCTAAGAACCATAAAGAGTTAGCCCTTGCCCAGTTTGCCAATTTTTCCATATATTTATTTAATGGTGGAACTGTTTCAGGATATGCATTACTAAACAGATCTTTATCAATCGGTTTAAGATCCGCATTTTCTAATATTTTCTTATCATTTTTGTTTTTCATATATTTTTCTACTCCTATAAAATAGATACGGTTTACTTACATTATCTTAATCATTTTTCTTATTTAAACATCATAAACACTATCGATAAAATTCCAATTACAGTTGGATATTTAAGGAAAAAGCGAATTGATTGCTCCGGTTTATAACGTGGGAAAGAAACACTAACAAATAGATTAGCGAGTAAAATAATAAAAGTTTTTACAAACAACATCCAAATTGAAGTTGCTCCTCCAAAGAATAAATTCATAAACAGAGTTAATTTTGCTGCTAAAAACAAACCTCTATTTGTTTGTAGCATACTAAGAAACTGACTTGGATATTCGGTTGGTGGTCCCAAAGGAACTTCTTGAGGTGCAATTACAATATTAAACGGAGCATTCATATTCATACCCAACAAAGCAATAAATCCGGCAATAGTTGCAAGAGGATTTGTAAACATTGTCCAAGATAAAACACCATATTGTTGCGCTTCTACAATCTTGATAATACTAAAAGTATCATATTGAATTGCAAGAGAGATTACAGATAGGGCAAATGGTAATTCAAAAGCACTCATTTGAGCCAAACCTCTGGCGGTTGCAATTCCACTATAAGGATGCCCGCCTTCTCCTGCACCTAATGCCATTCCTAACTGACCTAAAAAGATAAAATACATTACTAAGAAAATATCTCCTGCAGAACTAAAATTAGAAAATATCGCACTTCCTAACACGGCAGGTATAAATAGATAAGTTCCCAATCCGCCTGTTAAACGAAATACCGGTCCTAGATAAAACATCATTCCGTGCGAAATTGCAGATCTTTGAGTAATGTTTTTTAGAATATCTAAAAACGGTTGCCAAACAGGAATTCCATAACGACCATAAGCTCTGGCACGAATACGAGCCATTATTCCACCGGCCAACAAACCATATATAACCATAACTGCAATAGAGATGCAAGTGTATCCGATTTTAGTCAATAGTTGTAAGTTCATTATTTGCCTCCCATGATAAAGAATAAGATTACGAAATATATTAGTATTTGTAAGATATATGTTTGACCGTTTCCTGAGTATAAATTACGTAAAATTGCTCCGGTAGAATGGAACCATTCACTAATCTCATCCCAAAAACGAGAAGCATATTTCGGATGCACAGCCCAACCCATTACGCGATTATAATGTGCATACATATTATGTGCAAAGTGTGTTGTGCGTGGTCTATCCGGTCTTTCTGCAGCAAATACTATATTGAATTGTTTTACTTTTTGTACTTTTCTTGTTATAAAAAGCAACCACATAAATGGGATTACAAATAATACCATTGTTATCATCATAATCATAAATCCGTTCCAATAACCTAAATGAGAAATCATAGTATCACCATTCCATGAAACATTTGTTGGAACGTAATCTGAGATCAAATTGCTTAACGGTAATAAAATAATTTTTGGTTTCATCGAAATAATCATAATCCCAAAAATTCCGATATATTGTGGTATCAATAACCATAATGGGGCTTCTTTTGCCGCTTTATTTTCCGGTTTTGCTTGTCCTAAAAAGATTGTATAAATCAATCTAAAAAGATACATGAAAGCAATTGCACTGGAAAAAAGTGTTACAGCAGCTTGAAAATACCAACCTTTTTCAATTAAGGAATTATACAACATCCATTTTGTCCCAAATCCGCTTAATGGTGGCACTCCCGCAATTACAATAATTCCAACAAGCACGGTTATAAATGTAAAAGGCATTTGTTTTATTAATCCACCCATTTCATACATATTGCGTTTTCCGGTTCTCATAATCACACCTGCAAATGCTAAGAAAATCATCATTTTAAAAAGCATATGATTTGCGGTGAGATACAGACCGGATAACCAGCCAATATGTTCCATCGATGCAAACGCCAATACAATATATCCTAATTGACTAATTGATGACCAAGCAACGATTCGCTTAATATCTTCTTGGAAAACTGCTACAATTGCTCCACCTAAAGAAGAGATCGCTCCTATCCAACCTAATATATTCAGGAATAAAGCATTATCGTCA
>JAMOPB010000485.1 GCA_027064945.1 Candidatus Cloacimonadota bacterium | reverse complement strand
TATTTCTGTATCGGGTTCGATAAAAACACTAACCTCAATGTTAGCATCTTTCAATTCAGCTATCAATTCTTTATGTGAATCAGACAAAGCTAAACCACCTTCAGTAGTAAGTTCTTCTCTTTTTTCAGGAACTAAAGTAACTGTATCCGGTAAATAGTTTTTCGCTATTGCCACCATCTCGGCAGTTGCAGCCATTTCTAAATTTAATCTGGTTTGAATTGTACTGCGTAAAATCTTTAAATCGCGGTTTTGAATATGACGACGATCTTCACGTAAATGAATTGTAATTTGATCCGCTCCATTTTGTTCAGCAATAGCAGCTGCATAAACAGGATCCGGTTCAACTCCCAAACGTGCTTGTCTGAGTGTAGCTACATGATCGATATTAACACCAAGTTTTGTCATGTTTTTGCTCCTTTATTTAATTATTTTGTTTAAGAATGAAGTTCCATTTTCCGGAGACGGTACACCTAAATAATCACTTATTGTAGCGGCAATATCGGAAAAAGTATTACGAATGCCCAAATCAACAGGTTTGATTTTTTTTCCAAAAACTAAGAGCGGAATATATTCGCGTGAATGATCTGTGCCTTCAGTAGTAGGATCACATCCATGATCGGCAGTAATAAACAAGATATCATCATCATGTAAATTTTCAAGTATATCGGGAAGACGTTTATCAAAATATTCTAAACCTTCTGCAAAAGCATCAGGATTATTACGATGTCCCCATTTACTATCAAAATCAACTAAATTAGTAAAAATAAGACCATCTTCTACAGAGTTCAGATATTTAATTGTTTGTTCTATTCCGGCTTCGTTTTCTTTTGTATGATTACTTAATGTAAGTCCTGAGAAATTGAATAAATCTTCTATTTTCCCAACTCCGGCAACTTGAAGTCCGTTTTCTTTGATAATATCTAATAATGTTTTTCGAGGTGGCGCAACAGAATAATCTTTTCTATTTCCTGTACGATAGAAATCTTTTGCATTATTTCCCAAAAAAGGTCTTGCTATCACGCGTCCGATATTAGGATCACCGCCAAATATTTCTGTTCGAGCTATTTCGCACATTTTATAAAGTTCATCAATTGGATAAACTTCTTCATGTGTAGCAATTTGAAATACACTGTCAGCAGAAGTATAAACAATTGGTTTTTTAGAAGAAACATGTTCTTCTCCAAAATCTTTTAAAGCTTCCGTTCCTGAATATGGCAGATTACACAATACTCCCGGAACTCCTGTTAGCTCAATAAATTTATCGATAATTTCTTTTGGGAAACCATTTGGATATGTAGGAAATTTTTGCTGTACTTTCAATCCGGCAATTTCCCAATGACCGCTAGTACTATCTTTATCTAAGGCAACTTCTTGCATTTTCCCATATGCTGCAATTGTGTCATCATTTTTAGCTACACCAATAATATCAGTAATATTTCCTAATCCTGCTTTCTGAAGGTTAGGTAAATTTAATCCGCCTACATGCTTAGCAATGTTAGCCAGTGTGTTTGCTTTTTCATCACCATACTTCCAGGCATCAGGCAATGCTCCGCAACCAACACCATCCAGTACAATGATTATTGATCTCTTTTTCATAATCTATCCTCATATATTTCAATATCAGCTTTAACTTTCAGCTGTTTGATATGTCTTATCACACTAAGATCTCTTTCAATTTCTTTAACTCTTTTTTTCAAAGATTCTTTCACTTCATCAAACTCAGCAATTTTGCTAGGTTTTTTATCCGTAATCATAATAATATGGCTACCAAATTTTGTTTCAATAGGGTCACTAATCTCCCCTACTTCCATACTAAAAGCAACTTCTTCAAAATCTTTCACCATTTTACCACGTGAAAAATATCCTAAATCTCCAAAATTACAGCAACTTGGACATTGAGAACATTCTATCGCTTCATTATTAAAATCTTTGGAATTTTTAATCCTAGCTCTGATCTCTTTAATTTTAGTTTTGTGGTCATTTTCATCTTTTTTAACCAAAATATGAGAAGCTTTAACCATTTCCTGAGTTCGGAATGACTCTAAATTTTCCTGATAAATCTGTTTAAGTTTTGATTCATCAACTTCCTTATCATCATAAAATGTATTTACGAATTTCTTAATTATTAATTCGTTTAAAATTTGCTCACGTAATAGTTCTTCAGTTAAATTTTTATATTTCAAAGCTTCTTCAAAATCTCTGCGACTGGAAAATTCCAAAGAAATTTCTACAAATCTTTTATCCACATCACTATCTTCAACCTGTATGCCACTTTCTCTGGCACTATCCAATAATAGATATCCGTCAATCAATCTATTAATCGCAGCTTTTTGTGCGTTATAATTTACTTGTTCTAATTTCATTCGCGCCATAGTAGTACGCAATTCCAATTCATATTCTTCTTTAAGAATCTTATAATTATTGACCTTAGCAACGATCATATTTGCTCCTTCGTATCTGAAATCCAGTTTAAAATTTTTTGTTTAACATCACATATATTAATGCGTGAAAGAGTTAATGTCAAATCATAATCAATTCGTCTGAACCAAGTAAGTTGTCTTTTAGCATAATTCCTGCTATGTTTTTTGGCTAATCTAATACATTCTTCGAGATCTTTTTCTCCTTTAAAAAAAGGATAAAATTCTCTATATCCCACAGAGATCATTCCGGGATCAGTTTCTTTATAACCGCTTTTCAGTAAATTATCAATTTCCTTTAATAATCCATTATTCATCATCTCGTCGATTCTACGATTAATTTTATCATACAAAATTTTCCTATCACAATTTATAAATATTTTGAAGGGCAAAAATATGTTTTCGTCTTTTTGTTCCTTCCAATGCCTGGTAATTGGTTTTCCGGTAAGTTCATAAACTTCAATAGCACGAAGCATTTTTTGAACATCATTCGTTTCAATTCTTTCAGCAGATTCAGGGTCAAATTCTCTTAGAATATCTTTAATTTCTTCAGGAGATTTTGTTTTTTCATATAAATCCATTTTAGCTTTAATTTCTTTTGTAACAGGCGGAATCTCGATCAAACCATCAATTAAAGCTTTCACATAAAGTCCTGTTCCACCGGCAATAATTGGAATTTTATTTTCTGCATGCATCTTGAAAATAATTTCAGAGGCATCATCTACAAATTTACCGGCGTTATATTCTTCATCAGGATCAACAATATTAATCAAATGATGTTTTACTTCCGCTTGCTCTTTTGCTGAAACTTTTGCTGTTCCAATATCTAATTTTCTATACACCTGACGCGAATCAGCAGAGATTATTTCCGTATCAAGAGCTTTTGCAAGTTCGATCGCAAGTTTACTTTTCCCACTGGCAGTAGCACCTTGAATAATTACTATTGGGATAAATGGCTTCATTTATGTTTCGATCCGTTTAAATTTTTTCTCAAAAAATTCCATTGAGAATTTCAGAATAAGAGGCCGTCCATGTGGGCAAAAGTAGGGAACTTCGCAGGCAAAAAGATCATTTATCAAAGAGATCATTTCCTTCTTACTCATCTTTTGTCCCGCTTTTATAGCAGCTTTACAAGCGACCGATTTAGACAAGCTGTCTCGAAAATCTTCTGTTTCTTCAAATTCATCTTCCAATTGTTTTAGAATATCGATAAACACAGCTCCGCCGTCCCAATTTTCCAATTCAACAGGAATCTCATCAATTACCACAGAATCACCACTAAACGTTTTTACGGAAAAACCTATTTTATTGAAAATCTCCAAATTCTCTTGAATTAACTGTGGAATAGTATGCTTCAGATATGGAGGTAGATCAAGTACAATCGGGAAAAGTAATTTTTGAGTAGAAGCCGGAGCACCATGAATTCTATGCAAAATCTTTTCATAAATTATTCTTTCATGAGCAGCATGCTGATCTATCATCATCAAACCTTCTTCCACTTGCACAAAAATGTAGCTCTGATGCAGTTGCCAAGGATTAATAATCTCAGCTTCGGAACGAATAATCATTTCCGGTTTGGAAGGGGAAATCTTTTTACTTATCTCTTCATCTTCAATCGTCGGCTTTCTAAATATATCCGGCTGAAAAGTACTTTCAAATTCTTTTTTATAATTGCTAAATCTTTTTTTATCTGTTTTATTATTAAAAATTTTCGCTTCAACTTCTGTAGCCTTACCACTTTTAATTTCAGCAGTAAGACGATTTTTTAATTGGCTAAATTTCTGGTCTTCATAATTCATAAGCTCATTTGAAATAGCATTTTTCACAAAACTATGAACACGACCGGGGTCACCAAAACGTAATTCCAATTTGGCAGGATGAACATTAAAATCAACTTGGTTTGGCTCAACGTTCAAAAATAAAATATATGGAGGGGTTTTCCCTTGTTGGAAAATTTTTAATTTTTTAATAAATGGTTCATATGCTGATTTGATGCTATGGAAAATTATTTTATCTTTTATAAATCTTCCATTTACAAATAGATATCTAAAATCTGAAAATAATTCGCTATCTTCTTCCAAACCGCTTATATAACCATGCAGTTCAAAACCCGGTTTACGTGTTTCAATCTTGATCAAATCTCTTTTTAGAAAATCCGAACCAAAAATCGCTAACATCCTTTTTTCAGTATCTTCCACTGCCGGATAATTAAGTTTTTCCCTATTATTGGAAATGAATCTAAAATGAATATCAGGATATAACACAGCTTGGTAATGCAAATAATTCATTATATGTTTAAATTCTACTTGATCCGATTTTAAGAATTTTTTCCTAGCCGGAATATTGGCAAATAACTTCCTAACTGAAATTGTTGTTCCGTAATTGGCAGAAGTTTTTGTGAAATTTACCAATTTCCCGCTATCAAATTCTATTTGAGTAGCAACGCTAGATTCTTTATCTCTTGTAATCAGTGTCATGAAACTAACTGAAGCAATACTAGGCATCGCTTCACCGCGAAATCCTAAAGTGTTGATGTTAAAAATATCAGCTACCGCATGTATTTTACTTGTTGCGTGACGCTCAAAAGCTTGCATAGCGTCATCTTCGCTCATTCCACATCCATTATCACTTACAAGGATGGATTTTTTACCACCATTCTCTATCGCTACTGTTATTTCAGTTGCATTGGCATCTATAGCATTTTCCACTAATTCTTTTACAACTGAAACAGGTCTTTCAATAACTTCACCTGCCGCAATTCTATTCGCTACTTCTTCTGATAATACTCTAATT
>JAMOPB010000484.1 GCA_027064945.1 Candidatus Cloacimonadota bacterium | reverse complement strand
TGATTTTGTAGTAGATTCTACAATGTCTGCTATCATAACAATTGCAGCTTCTTTACTCTGAGGTTTTGGACCATCATAACGGAAATCGCTTTTATCAATTTTCATATTTTGTTCTTTAGCTTTATTTAGAAAATATTTGATATAACCTGTACCATGATGTTGTTGCAAAATATCAATTACCTGTTTTGGGAGATTATATTTTTGTGCCAATGCTATACCGTCTTTTATGTGTTTTTTTATCAAAAGAGCACTTTGATTTGGCAATAATTTATCATGAAGTTTAGAAGAATCCGGATTATTCTCTATAAAGAAATCTGCATTTTCCAATTTACCGATATCATGATAATAACTTCCCACTCTTGTTAATAAATGATTTGCTCCAATTGCCTCCGCAGCGCTTTCAGCTAAATTTCCAACAATTAGTGCATGGTGATATGTTCCTGGAATTGCAACTGATATTTTCTTTAGAAGAGGATTATCGAAATCTAATAATTCCAATAAAATTTGCTTTGTTGCTAAATTGAGTTTTCTTTCAAAAATAGGAGTTAATATCGATAATGAAATCATCGCGATGATAATCGAAGTAACACCGGAAAGTAAGTTTGAATTTATTACGGATAATTCATCAAATTTAGTTAGTGAAATTGAAATTGAAAGAAAAGCAAAAATTAATAAAAGATAAATTGTTAGCTGATAATAACTTTGCTGTTTTTTTAACTTATTCAAAATGGTAATACCTGCAAATGCAGTAAGTGTGTAAACTAACGGATCGTTAAAATTCCAATTTAAGCATAAAGAGAATATTAGAAAATTGATGATATTATAGATTAAACCGACTTTTGTATCGTAAAGAACAGAAATAAGTAGAACCGGTAATATCATTGGAATGTATGAAGGTGTAATTTTAAAAAGATTGGAGACGGCAAAAGTTAGAATAGCTGATCCCAAAATAATTAAGCATAAAATAATAATCGATGAATGTGAAGAATATTCCTCCGGGAATAATTGAAATAATAAAAATCTAAAAAAGAGTAGTATGATAGTCAAAATTATAAATGCACCAAAACTTGCTAAAAAAGACTCAATAATTGTTTTGTTGCTTTGTGATTCTTGAAGCTTTCTTTTTAGTGATTCAAGTTTATCTAATTCCAATTGTGATATTTTTTGATTTTTATCTAGGATTTTTTCATTTTTTTTGACTTTTCCAATAATTATCGGAACCTGTTGTTTTGCTTCTTCTTGAGCTTGCTTAGATAATTCTTTATCTACAACAATATTTTCAATCAGAACTATCTCAGCCAATTCTTTAACAATATTTTTCTTATTTGTTCCTGTAATATGGGAAACTAATTTCTTCTTTGCTTCTTCAAGAGAATATAGTCGGTTGAGATTAAAAGTTTTTACTTCGCTATTATGATACAGATTTATAGTTTTGGAATTAATGCTTTCAGGATAGATTCCAATATTAAATATGCGGGTTAATTCTGTTGTAAGATAATCATATATCATCTGACGTGTCCCAAGATCAGTGAGCAATTGAATATTTTTACCGGAAAGATTATATCCGTTTTGGAGTAATTTTTTTTTAATTTTTAAAGTGTCGTTTTCAGTATCGGATATGTTAAAGTGTTGGAAAATAAAATCGAGATTTTTTTGAGCATTGAATTTTAGATTTTCACTTACGCGATAAATAGGTTTTGTTCTAGCGGCTGCAGCTTCTCGATCAGCTTTTAAGGCTGCTTCGTTTTTATAAATATTAAAATCGAACGGAGCAATAATCTCTCTATCTGAGATTTGTCCGAGATTATAGTTGTATTTTGATAAAGATAGTTGTTGCGGATTAAATATAAACAGCAAAACAGCTATGATGAATGCGGTTAATACAAACAGTTGATTTTTGTTGATTTTCATTATATTTATAATAAGCAAATAAAGCCTTCCGTTTGGAAGGCTCTATTTTTTATAAAAAGAAATTATCAGTCTCTTGGAATTTCAAGAACTTGGTTTGGATAAATCAAGTCAGGATCTTTGATTTGATCTTTATTTGCACGATAAATTAAAGGCCATTTTACAGCATCACCATAAACTTCAGGATAAGATGCGATTCTCCAAAGACATTCACCTTTGTAAACTTTCCAAGTATATGGTAAGCCACGAGGGATTTTGATTACTTGATCAACTTTTAACACGTTTGGATCTTTGATGATGTCGCGATTAGCACGATAAATGATAGGCCATTTTGATACATCATCATAAATGAAACTATAACCTGCAATTTTAGCTAAACCGTCGCCTTCAGCTACAGTATAATCATCTTCATAATATTTTGGTTTAGCTGCTTGAAGATTTGCTTCTAAATTAGCAATTTTATTATCAAGATCAGAAAAATTATCTCTGAAATCAGGAGCTTTTGCAGCTTTTGTTTCTTTTAATTCATTATATTCAGTAACTAAACTACGAATAGTTTTCTTAGCATTCCAAAGCTCTTTATCAGATAAATTATCCCAATTAGAAATAGTTTTATTGAAGTAATTGATTTTATTCATCACAGATGCTATTTCAGATTTACTAATATTCAAAGAAGCAATAATCTCTTGGTAGATCTTATTATATTCTTTTGTATAAGTGCTTTTTTTAGCTTTTAAATCTTCGATACGTTTTGCATATTCAGCTGAATCTGCAATAGCATCTGCTTTTCTTTGTTGTAATGTTGCTAATTCAGATTCTAATCTATTCCAGTAGTTTAATCTTTCTTCTTTTTTAAGTTCTTTGTAATCTTCCTCGCTAAGATATTCTACAGAAGCCTGTAAAAAAGCAGGTAATGCAAGGAGAACGATGAGAGTGAGCATTATATATTTTTTCATGAATTCCTCCTATTTTCCAGCTTCTATTTCAGCTTGATATTTCTTCAAACTTTCTAATTCTTCTTTTTTTGCAGTAGTTTGTTCTTCTAAAGTTTCCATCTCATTTTTTAATTCAGATGCAACTTTTTCAGCTTTGATAGCTTCTTGTTCAGCTGTTTCAAGTTGTGCTTTTGATACCGGTGGTGGTGGAGGAGCACAAGCTGTTAATAAAAATGAAGCGATTATTGTAACCGCAAATAATAATTTTAAACTGTTTTTCATAATTTCTCCTTATAATTGTATATAAATTTACAATCACTTTTTTAAGTTAGACATTTTATCTGTCAAGTATAAAGCACATTCAAAAATAATTATTTTATTTGCTCCAATATTGGTTTTAATGCAAGAAGAAGATATCGATGAATAAAGAATATTGACTAATTTGACCTATTATTTTATTGAAAATTCTAAATGGAGGTTTTTATGGACAGATTAATTTTTTTTGATATCAACGGAACAATTATAAAAAGAGATGATAAAACAGATATTCCTTATGAGCTGGCAATAGATAAATATCTGCAAGTAGAAAATGGAATGAATGGGGTAGATACATCAGCCAGAAGTGATAAAGATGTTTTTCATGAAGTGCTGAGAAAATACGACCAGCAATTTTCCGAAGAAAAATGGAAAGAATTTCTAAAAATCTATGAGGAATATTTAGAAGAATATGCCGATTCCGATATTTGGCAGGCAAATGTAGATATTGTCGAATTTTTGGAAAAGATATCTACTACAAATTGTGCATTAGCAATCATCAGTGGAGAACTTAGGATGGGAGCAAGATATAAATTGTCCAAGATTGGAGTTTGGGAATATTTTATAGATGGTGGTTTCGGAGAAGATGGTTTAGAAAGAAAAGATATTGCATTTACAGCTTTGGATAGAATTGAGAAGAAATTAAACAAAAAATTTGAGAAGATAATTGTAATCGGTGATACAATAAAAGACATAAAGATAGCAAGATTATTTAAGGCAAAAATCGTTTCTATAGCTACAGGTTCCAATACTTATGAAGAATTAAAAGAATATAATCCGGATTTTCTTGTAAGAAAATTCGAAGAAATAGATTTGGATAAATTGCTAAGTGAATAAAAAAGAAATCCCCTTTATTTTTCTTGATTTTGATGGAACAATTACTGACAAGAAAGGTAATATCTCTGATAAAGCAGTAGAGTTATTGCGTGGATTTGAAAACAAGATGTGCAGAATTATTGTTACCGGAAGGACGATTCATTCTTTTTGCAATAAAGTGGAAGATGATTTTCCTATCGACTATCTTATTTTTTCTACAGGTGCCGGAATAATGGATTGGGACAAAAAGGAAATAATTGATTCGACTATTTTTACTGAAACCCAGACAAAGATTATCGAAAAAAAATTGAAGGAAATGAAATTATCATTTTCGATGCATCATCCAATTCCAGAAAATCATAAATTTCAATTTTTCCAAGGCGATGAATTTGCCGATGATTTTGATAGATATATGAACTTAGCTAAATCTTTTAAGAAAGATTGGAACGATTCTGTTGTGAGATCAACCCAATTTCTGATAATTACTGATGATAAAAATTTTGACTTAAATAGATTTGAAAATATCAGAGATTTTGCGAATGTTTTTAAAATATCATCTCCGATAGATCATAAGACAACTTGGATAGAAATTTTACCTAAAAGAGTTTCTAAAAGTTCAGGTGCTAGAAAATTGATTAAGATTTGCAAGATGAAGCCGGCCATTACATTTGCCATTGGTAATGATTTTAATGATGAAGATTTGGTAGAGTGGGCAGATGAAGGTTATTTTGTTGATACTGCCGAAATTTCTTTAAAGGAAAAATATCCAACTTTGCAAAACAGAAATAATAATGGAGTCGCTGATTTTTTGGAAAGAATAAGAGATAGAAAAAAATATTGTTATGAATCAACGTTGTAACTAATTGAAAATAAAACAAATAGATTGACTAAAGCTGACAAAAATGCGTTTGTTGTACTTGTTGTTGTTAATAGTATAAAAAAGGAGGCATTATGGTCAGGAAGCAAGAAATAGTATCCATGAAAAAAAGAACCAATTGTAAAAAAATTGATCTCGAACACAAAAAGAAACTTCTAAATGCCCGGAAATTACATAGAAAAAGTAATTAAAAATAGCAGATTGGCTAAATTCAATCTGCTATATTTTTCTATTTGATAGTAGCTTGCTATTTGTCTAAAACAATGCCATTATGAACGATATCAATAGACTGTTTGATAACATTTTTAATGCTAAGTTTCAGATTTCCTGTAGCCCAACTTACTAAATTGTATTCAAGAGTT
>JAMOPB010000483.1 GCA_027064945.1 Candidatus Cloacimonadota bacterium | reverse complement strand
TGCAGTTGCATCGGTTTCAGGTGCAATTTTAGCAGTTTGCTCTTGCACAATTTTACCACTTTTTAGCGGGATTTATAAGCGTGGGGCAGGATTAGGGCCAGCTACAGCTTTTCTCTATTCCGGACCAGCTATCAATGTTTTAGCAATAATTTTAACCGCAAGAGTATTGGGAATGGAAATAGGAATTGCCAGAGCTGTCGGCGCGATTGTATTTAGTATTGTTATTGGCTTGATAATGGCGTTTATTTTCCGCAAAGAAGAGCAGGAAAAAGCCAAACAGCAGTTACTAATGCCAGAGCCGGAAGTTACTCGACCACTGTGGCAAGAAATCATCCACTTTGGAATAATGGTTCTAATTCTAATCTTTGCCAATTGGAGTAAACCCGCAATTGATACCGGTCTCTGGGCTGCAATTTATAATGCGAAATGGATAATAACTGCATTATTGGCTGTATCTTTTGGAATTGTACTGAATAAGATTTTCAAAATGAAATTATGGAAAATTCTTGTAACAACAGTAGCAGTAATTCTTGTTCATATAGTATTTAAGGGAAATAACATGATCACTTTCGTAACTGGAATTATAGGACTTTCCTATTTCACCAGTACTTCCGAAGGCGAAATGGGAGAATGGTTTTCTTCCACTTGGGGATTTGCCAAACAGATTCTTCCGCTTCTATTTTTAGGAGTTCTGGTTGCCGGTTCATTATTGGGACGACCCGGGCACGAAGGATTGATCCCTTCCGAATGGATTGTGAAATTAGTTGGTGGAAATTCCATTTGGGCGAATTTGTTCGCGTCTGTTAGTGGGGCTTTTATGTATTTTGCAACACTCACAGAAGTTCCAATCTTGCAAGGACTAATCGGAAATGGAATGGGTAAAGGACCTGCTCTGGCATTGCTATTGGCAGGACCTGCATTATCGCTTCCTAATATGTTGGTAATCCGCAGTGTGATGGGAACAAAAAAAACAATCGTTTTTGTTTCAATTGTTATTGTAATGGCTACGATTTCCGGTTTTATTTTCGGATTATATTCCGTTTAATTTGATGGAAACAATAGATAATTAGTAATGGAGAGAAAAATGATAAAAATAGCTTATTGTCGCACAATGCAACCTTTTGCAGAAAAAATTACAAAGAATGAAAATCATATTGATATGATTCTATTGGGAAGTGCTGCTCAAGTTCTTTCTGCTCTACAAAATAATTCAGTTGATGGAGCACTAATTGGAAGATATGCAAAAAAACATGAAATATCAGAAACAACAAAGCGAGTAATTTTTCAAGATGGAATTACTTTAGTTTTTCATCAGAAACAAGGTATTGATGTTGAACAATTAAAATGGATGAAGATTAAAACATATCTTCTTAAAAATAAAATTTCGGATATACTAAAACTTTTTGGAGAAGTTGAATTTCGAAATTCAATAGAAGATTGCTTAAAAGATGGATTGCAGATTCCACTTCTTATTGATTGGAAAGATTTTAGAGATGATTTTGAGCTTTTAATTCCTTTAAATCATTCTGGTAAAGTTCCAATTTTTAGATCTCCGGTTTTATATTTTGATGATATTGATATTAAAACAATTGAACATATGAGACAATACATTTAGGATAAAGAAATGGAAAGTCATTCACATAATCATTCTCACGATGTTTTGGAGATGTCAGGAACAAGAATATTAATAACAGTTTTGTTAAATCTTTTTATAACAATTGCGGAATTAATCGGTGGATTAATTGCTCATAGTTTGTCCTTGATTTCGGATAGCTTGCATAATTTTAGCGATGCCATTTCAGTGTCATTAACTTATTTTGCTATAAAAATTTCCAAGAAAGATAGAAACATAAAAATGACATATGGTTACAAGCGAGTGCAAATAATCGTTGCTTTTATAAATTCATCAGTCCTATTTATTATTTCTATATTTTTAGTAATTGAAGCGGTGGAACGGTTTAGGAATCCTGAAGAAATAAAAGGAACCTTGATGATCATTGTAGCTTCAATTGGATTAGTAGCAAACATCATCGGCGTTCTTCTTTTAGAAAGAGATTCCCATGATAATATGAATATTAAATCATCCTATCTGCATCTGCTTAGTGATGCTATTTCCTCCATAGGTGTGTTAATCGGTGGTATTGCTATCAAAGTGTGGAGTATTTTCTGGATTGACCCTCTCGTGACTATTCTTATTGCACTTTATATTGTGAAAGAAACTTGGCATATTATAAAGAAATCAATTGATATTTTGATGCAATCTTCAGCTGATTTAGATTATCCAAAATTGAAATCTGATATTGAAGAAATCAAAGATATTATAAATATTCATCATGTACATACTTGGTTGGGAGATGAGAAAACAATTTATTTTGAAGCACATGTTGTTTTGGAAAATATTTTAATTTCGGAAACAAAACCTATTTTAGAAGAAATTGAAGAAATTTTGAAAAATCATTACGGAGTAAATCATATTACAATCCAGTTTGAAAGCGAAAAAGTGGATTGTTCAAAAAAAATGTTTAATAAATAAATCACATTATGTGGGAAAAGGAGATTAGAAAAATGGTAAATCCAAAAGAATGGTTAGAATTCGGGCAAAAATTTCACGGGCACAAATGCCCTGCAATGCCAATGGGATTGCGTGTGGGAGCAGCCGCAATGAACAAACTTGGTGTTGAGAGAGCAAAAGACGGGCAATTAGTTGCCTTTATTGAGATCGGAGACGGCCATTGTGCAACATGTTTTGCAGACGGAATTCAAGTGATAACCGGTGCTACATTCGGCAAAGGTAACGGAATAAAGACTCATGTAGGAAAATGGGGTGTTACTTTGGTAGATAAAACTACAAATAGAGCTGTTAGAGTTGCACCGAAAGGTAGTATGATGGCAAAAAGTAAATCCAGTATTTTTTTTACAGAATATCGCCAAAAAGGTATTCCTGCATCACAAGTGCCTGATGAGATTGTAGATTCACTTGTAGAAAATGTGATGAATGCGAAAGATGAAGATGCTTTGATAATCGGAGAAATTTTTCATTATGAATATCATGAAGATCCACATACTTTTAATACCGCAATTTGTGAAAAATGCGGGGAAATGCATGTAGTTAAATACGGAGCTAAAGTTAACGGAAAACAATATTGTCACAGTTGTGCCAAAGAATTGATTCCGAATTTGTAATAAAAGATAAGCAGAAGTAGAAGATATATTTTTCTACTTCTGCAAATTATTTTTTTAAATTAAAAAAAAAGGAGTTTAAAATGGAAAGATTAAACAAAGTATTAAAATCCATGACATTAGAATTTTTCGGCAGTGGTAAACACAAAATATCAGCAACTTCTCATTTGTCAGCAACAAATTCTTTATTTCTTGATGTCAGATCAAAAGAAGAAGTTGAAACGATTGCATTCAGTTTAGTACATCATATGCCTGTTTTGCATATTCCAATATGTGAAATTCCTGAAAGGTTAGCAGAAATTCCACGCGATAAAACCGTTGGTATTTTTTGTTCATCGGGAGTTAGGTCAACTATGGTTTATTTCTATCTAAGAGGCCTTGGTTATGAAAATGTACGCATACTTGAAGGTGGATACGCAGAACTGGCAGGAGAATTTAAGCCGGGGAAGCTGCTTAAACATTTGTCCAAGAATAATGGATAAATATAATTGGGAGATATTATGGATATAATATTTATAACACCGGTTTTATTTTTCGTAATCTCATTTCTTTTTTCCATGCTTGGAATGGGAGGCTCACAGCTTTATATTCCTATTTTGTATTGGATGGGAATGGATTTTAAAACTCAAGCCATACCTTTGGGTATGTTATTAAATGTCGTGAACAGCTCTTCAGCTTCGATAACATATGGATTTAAAAAATTAATCGATTTCAAAGTGGCTATACCTTTTGGTTTTGCTATGATATTACTCGCTCCACTTGGTGCGTGGCTAAATATAAATTTACCAACAAGACCAATGATCTTCATTTTTGCAATATTTACTGCAATTGCAGCCATCTTAATGCTTAGTGGCTGGAAACCTAAAAGAGGTGAGATGAATTTCAAAGAAAGAACTATACTTGGAATTTCAGGCGGATCAGTTTTAGGCTTTTTTGCAGGATTGTTGGGAAGAGGCGGTGGAAGTTTTGTTGTTCCATTACTTTATATTGCCGGGTTAGAAGCTAAAGCAGCCGCTGCGACATCTGCCTTTGTCGTTACTTTTTCCGGTTTATCCAGTTTCTTTTCACACATTGTAACAGCTGCCCAACCGCGATGGTCAATTTGGCTTCTTTGCGTTTTAGCTGTTTTAGCCGGTAGTCAATTAGGATCACGTGTAATGGCGACAAAGCTAAAATCGAAAAATATCAAAATTGTTTTTGGAACAGTTCTATTATTCGTTGCAGCAATTTTAATAATTCAAAATATCTAAGAATAAATAGATTTAAAAAAAAGGAGAATAAAATGATTATCAAAGTATTGGGAACAGGATGCGCAAAATGCATTCAACAAGAACGTGCAGTAGTAAAAGCAATTGAAAATACAGAGGCTGATGTAACTGTGGAAAAAGTAACAGATATTAATGATATTATTGATTACGGCGTGATGATGACACCATCTCTTGTTATTGATGAAAAGGTTGTTTCGGTGGGAAAGGTTCTTTCTGTTGCTGAAATTGAAAAATTAATCAAGTAAAACAGATAATCCTATGCTTTCGGTTTTTAATTATGTTTTCAAGATAATGGGAATATAAGATTATTAAAAGAAAAGGATAAAATTAAAATTGTTTAGAGGTACAAAATGGAAAAGAAAGAATTAAAATGTGAAGGTTGCGGAAAGGAAACCGATAAAGATGAAATCCAATATGTTCAAATTCAAGGATGTTGCAGTACGCAAAATGTTCCTTTATGCAAAGATTGTTGGGAAGAATTTCATAAAAAAAATCAGAGTTTGAAATAATGAAGAAAATATTGATCTTATGTACGGGAAATTCCTGTCGTAGCCAGATGGCAGAAGGATTTCTGAAGCAATATCCTGAATTTGAAGTTTTTTCTGCCGGAACAGATCCGGGTGAGATAGTGCAGCCTTTTGCTATCGAAGTTATGAAAGAAGTGGGAATTGACATTTCCTCGCATAAACCGGAAGCTGTGGAAAAATATCTGAGTAATGAGTTTGATTATGTGATTACGGTTTGTGACGGAGCTAAGGAAACTTGTCCGGTTTTTACGGGTAAA
>JAMOPB010000482.1 GCA_027064945.1 Candidatus Cloacimonadota bacterium | reverse complement strand
TTAATAAATCCAATCCTTTATAAGCTTTGATGTATCCAAAGAAAAGAATTACTTTCTTATCTGTAATTTGCATCTCTTCTCTTACTTTTTCAGCTGAGAAATTATTATTGTCGTAACAATCGTACACAGGATGGACTGTTGCAATAATTTCTGAATTAGGAAGTAAATTTTTAGCGTCAGAATAAACGGAACCTGACATACAAATCAATCGATCAGCTTTATTTAAAGCATATTTAGATAAAAGATCAGCAGCAAACCATTTTTCATGAAAATCAATATTATCGATGATATAATGCACTTTGATATCTGAATGCTTTTTTAAATATCTAATAATATAACCAAAAGCAGGAGCGAAAAAAGGAATCCAATATTTTAAGATGAGCAGGTCAGGATTCCAAGCGATAATATCTTTTGCGGTTTTCTTCCAAGTTAGCGGATTGTATGGAATAAGATTTTGAATTGTATCAATATCGATATGTTTAGCAGATTTATCTAATTGTTCTTTTCCCGGAAAAATCAGTTTAGGGTATTGTTTAATAAAAGTAAAAGCTCTCACTTGCTGCTCTGATTGCAGCTCTTCAGCCAACAAAGAGATAAATTGAGCAATTCCACCGCGCCAAGGCCAAACAGGTCCCAAAAATGCTATTTTCATAGTTTTATTTGAATAATTTTAAAATAGAATCAAGCACACGATCAACAGAAATGGTGCTCATACATTCACGTTCACAACTATTTTTGTAGCAAACCAGGCAATCTCTATCATCTGGTTCAAGAATCTCACCTAATCCATAAAGTTCAAACTCATATTTATTAAAAATATTATTTAGCAAAACTATTTTTTTCTCAAATCCAATAGCAATATGCATCGCCATTGTAACAGAAGTAACTACCAAATCGCAATGATTTACCAAATGCAGAAATTTATCTAAACTAAAATAACCATAATAATTTGCCGGACAGGCAGAAGCTATATTTTCATTCAATTTATCTTCAGTTGGACCACCTAATAGGATTGGAAAAAATCCAAGATCAGATAATCTTTTGCTCAGTTCTATCCAATTTTTCTCGCCCCAAAGTCTTGTTAACCAACGTGTTCCACATCCTGTATTTAAACCGATTATCTTCTTATCTGCAGGAAAAGAAAAATCATCCTTTATTTTAGGAAGTTCTAAAATGTATTTTTGGAAATTATATTTGTATCCCAAAATCTCAATTGCTTCTTGCGGATAGCTTTTGCGATTTTCGATGCATTTATCATCCCAAATTCCTGTAGTGAATTTATGAATTGCATTTTCATCAGCAGGTGCACATTTCCCAAATTTATCGGGTAAATATCCTTTTTTTTCAGCTGCTTTAACCTGTTTTGCCAAAGCTAAAGCGTGAGGATCTTTATCCAAATTGATCAAAAGATCAAATTCATTAGCCAATAACCAAACCGTTGTTTTATCATTCCATTTTAAAATATTTTCAACAAATTTCTTTGGAACTAAAATCGGATATTCTGTCAGCCAAGTAATTTCAGCATCGGGAAATTTATTTCTTAGCTCGTGCAATATAACAGTGGAGCGTATAACATCTCCGGCAGCACCGAGTTTAATTATTAATATCCTACTTTCAAAAACCTCATATTCAGGGCAATCATCACAATGGTAGCCTTTTAATTTATGAGGTTTGCAAGGTAGATCACCTCTGAAATATTTACAATCTCTATTCAGCATCTTTCTCTTTACTCACCCATTCGGCTTTCTTGAACAAATTTTTCTCTCTTTCGCTTACTACAACAGTTTTCATAAATTCATCAAGTTCCATTTGTGGTGCCATTTCGGCAATACTATTGATAACTTCTAAGATATGTGGGAATGAAAGAAAAAATCTAAAATCTTTTTCTTCCCCATTATCTGAATAAATCAATTTCACTGTTTTACGTTTACCTTCAGAAAGTTCCAATTTAGTAAAATCTTTCCAAGCTACAGAAACCGGTTTTTTTCCAATATAACGAAAACTAATTTTATCTTCGAATAATCGTATGGAATTTAATGTAAACAGGTTTGTAATAAGTGAATTTACAGCTAAGAAAATGATAACTATTGGAACAAATTTAACCACTTTACTGGAATCCGCATCAACTTTATAGAAAATAACCCAAGCTGCATAAACTATGGCAAAAACAGCCAATAAAATGGTAAACCATCTTATAAATTGATTAAATCGATAAGAACGTGGAAGTCCTTTCCGTTTATTAATATCAACTAAACTTTCAAATTTTTTCATACATCCTCTTAAATATGTTTCTTCTACTTTTATATTTAGCTTTCAACTCTATTATCACACTTTTGGGCGCTTTGAATGCCTCAAAAACTTCATCATCATAGCTTTCACCGTGATAATCTGTTCCGCCTGTTCTGATTAAGCCATTCATTAACGCAATCTCATCAAGATGATTAGTTGTATAATATGTACTTTTACCATAAAAAACTTCCAAACCATCAATACCCATTTCGATGATATCATAAATCATTTCGTCGCTTCCAAGAGTTTGAGGATGTGCTAAAACAGCTACTCCTCCTGCTGCTTTTATTAATTTAATAATTTTGTCAGGTGATGGTGATGGTTTTGGTTCATAAGCTTTTGCACCTTCTCCAAGATAAAGATCAAATGCTTCATTTTTATTGGACACATAGCCCAATTCTACCATTGCTCGTGCAATATGCGGTCTGCCAATTAAATTGTTTTTTCCTGCAAGTTCGATGATATGCTCTAACGAAAGAACTAAGCCTAAATCGTTTAATTTTGCTAAAATCTTTTTAGCGCGATAAAAACGACCATGTTGAATTTCATCAAGTTGGGCAGTTAACGCTTTGTTATTTGTATCGGGATAATATGCTAAAATATGCACATCTATGCCTTTGTGCATAGTGCTAATTTCAACTCCGGGAATAAGTTCTATATCATAATCTTGCGCAATTTCTTTTACATCTTCATAGCCTGCAAAAGTGTCGTGATCCGTAATAGCCATTATTTGTACATTGTTTTTTTTCGCCATTTCCAAGACTTGTCTGGGAGTAAGAAGACCGTCTGAAAAATTGGTGTGAATGTGAAGATCTATTTTTCTCATTTTTTTCCTTTAAATAATTTTCTTTCATCTTTGCAAATGAGAATAGCTCTAATCTGTCAACTATATTTTATATATAAATTTTGATCTTCACCATATAATCTTGCTTTTTATTTCCTACTTACTGAAAAATAGTTTGGAGTTACAAAATCCAATTTATCAGAATCTTCATAACTAAGGACAAAATCAGAAGCTCTTGAATCAACTTCAAAGATTAATGAAACATAGACTTTAGAATTGGGTTTTATCAAAATAAATTCTTTTTGTTTATTCCCACTAAAATTAAAATAATATCTTCCTTCCCAGATACTTTTAGATTTATTTTTCTTATCGTCTAAATAAAAATCATCAGCATAAAACATTTTTTCCTCATCAGTAAGATTAGAAATTTTAATTTTAATTTCTAAAAATCTATTCTCATCTTTTGGGTGAAATGTTACATTCCCACAATTTAATTCATATCTAAAAGTTTGGTTAATCACTTTCATAAAAAGATTTCTATTTATGGCTTGTTCATCCTCATTCATCGCTGTAGCAAAATTACTATATTTTTTTTGAATTGCAGTTAATTGTTCTTCGTAATTTGTCTTTAATTCTTCATATTTCTCAATATTCTTATCTTTTATCACTTCGCAATCCAGAATAAACGAAGTAGTTATCAAAGAATCTATAATTGCCTTTTCAAGCCGAGCAACATTAATCGGAATTTCTTTAAGTGAAGATTCTTGTTTCTCACAAAAAAGATCACTATTTTGACAATATGCAATATTCTCCTTAATCAATTTAGCGCGTTCATTATCAATTTCAGACACATAATTCAAAGCTTTCTCAAAATTATTTATCTTGTAATAATAATATCCGAATGCAGTCCTGATGTCAGCATCAAATTTTTCTTTGAAATTAAAATTCATCATATCTTCTACAAGATATAGTTCTGAATGATCGCCAAGATAAATTTGTTTTAAAACATAAGGTTTAATTTTTCCCCAATTATAATATTGAAGAGTCGTAAAAAAATATCTTTTCTCGACAAGAGTAAGTTTATCAAAATTTTCTAACCAATAATCAATTGTTGTTACTGAAGGTGATACTTTTAAAAAAGAAATTAGTGCCAACCTGTTTTCTAACGACAAATTCGGATAGATATCAATCAGCATATTAAACAATCTATTATTATTGTGTGAAATATCTGCTTCCGAAAGTAAGTAAATAAGAGCATCTTGATTTTTAACATTAATTTCATCTTCAAGAAATACTTCCTCTTGCAGAAGATTTTTGTTGTTTATCAAGTTTTTTGCATATATATGCTTTAAAGTTTCCCACAATTAAAGTTTCTAACCATATATTTGTGCTGAGAAAACTTAAATTATGTAAAATTATTTTCTGACAAAAATACCTCTTTTTACTTGCCAATATCAAAGCAAAAAAACTCTTTTGAATTAAAAAAAACAAGGAGAATAATCATGCGACACCAATTGAACAACCTTTGCAAACAGTTTCCTGATTTAAAAATATCATTTCATTTGAAATACTGGGAAACAGATTTTCTTAGATTTTTCCAAAATATGACAAACTATAACATCAGCAAAGAATCTATTAGTTTGATTACAACAATCTATTCCGAGAAAAGATCTTATAGTTTTTCACTAAAAAATCCGAAAATCGAGGAAGTTGAAGCTAAAATCATCGAGGCACAAAAGATATTAAGCAAGTTACCAGCTGATCCGGATTTCATCGATTTGGAAGATGACACACGCGAAGCTAAAAAAATTCCTAAGAAAAACAACATAAACGAGATCAGCTTGGATATGAAAATTGATATCCTCCAAAAATTAGCTGATACTGCTAAAAAGCACGGATTTAAGATTTTTGGAACATTTATTTGCAATTACAAAAGATTATATATCATCAATTCCAATGGTGTAAATAAAGAAGAAATTAATAGTCCGATTTATTTCGAATGCAAAGCGGTAGCAGATGAAAACATGGTAACTGTTTTAGAAGTTTTTGGTGGAGAAGATTTTTCCTATTTTAATTTGGAAGAGTTCATTACCGGCTTAGAAGCAAAAATGATTGCTGCAAAAAATGAGATAGTAGATGTAGAAGCCGGGAATTATGATGT
>JAMOPB010000481.1 GCA_027064945.1 Candidatus Cloacimonadota bacterium | reverse complement strand
AAAATTACATCCACCACGTAAATTTAGTTTGGAACAAGCATTAGAATATATTAACGATGATGAATTATTGGAGATTACTCCATTAAATATTAGAATGCGTAAAAAAATATTAGATGAAGTGGCACGTAAACGTGAAATGAACCGTTTACAAAAATTAGCTGATAAATAACAAATCATAAAACATAAAAAGTAAAAGGCGACAATTAATTTGTCGCCTTTTTTGTTTTTATTAAATACTTGGTTTTATTTCACAACAACCATTTTATTTATGGAACTAAATTTTCCGGCTTCTAATTTATATAAATAAACTCCTGCTGATACAGGTCTATTGTTTGAATCTTTTCCATTCCAAAGATACTGATGCTTTCCGGAATTTTGATTTCCACTATATAAACTGCGAATCTTCTCACCTTTTATATTATAGATTTCCAAAGAAACGTCTGCATCTTCAGGTAAATTAAAGCTAATTGTTGTAGCCATTCTTGAAGATCCGAATTTTACAGGATTTGGATAATTAGTTAAATGTAAATTAACCATTAAGTCATTTTCTTCTATCGAATTTGTTCCTTCCATAAATTTAATATCTGTTGCTCCAACGGCAGCTTCCAATTCTGAAAATAACTCTTGAGAAGAAGCATCATAGAGCCTTATTATTGAGTTCTCTACATAATCTATTACATCTACAACAGCTAATATTCCATTGTTACAATTTATAGAACTACCACCTATAAAAATATTATCATTTGGGGTAGATTCTATGTTGCTTGTTGCAAGATCATAAACATACACGCCAGCCGGCCAAGAGTTTCCAAGATACAATTTATTATTCCATTCTGTAATTGAACCAATTGAACCGCCAATTGAAATAGTAGATTCAACCACTAAATCTGAAATATTTATAACAGATAATTCTCCTGAAATATCAACATAATTACCGGTACAAACCACATAAACTTTATCTTCCAATTGCATCATATCTACCGGATTTAAACTTGTATTAATTGTAGCGACAATACTCATATCTTCAGGATTAATCACGCTTACAGTTCCCTGCTCATATTGATAATTATTTATGTTGAATCCTGTATTTGCAACCCAGATATATCCGCCTGCTTCGATTACACCTTGTGGAGCTAAACCAACTTCCACAACATCCAAAATCTCTTCTGTTTCAATATTAATTTTGTATAACGAACTGTTTCCATTTCCGGTAACATAAGCATTACCATCGTAAATGCATAAATCATTTGGCATTGAGCTATCATCCAATCCTATAAAGCTGATTGTTTCTCCTGTTTCCAAATTAATTTTTTGCACACTATTTTCATATGTGATTGTTACTAATCCGATATTTCCTTCGATTTCCAATTTGTTTGGGGCACTGGATGAGTACTGTCCTAAGATTGCAAAATCATTCACTATTTCATTACTTTCCAAATCAATTTTTGATAAAGTTTGCGAATTGGAATTCAACACAAACGCTGAATTAGCAAATAATGATACAACTCCTAATACAAATAAAATTAATAATCCCTTTTTCATTTTTTTTCTCCTTTAGTATTTATAATTAGTATTTATAATCCAAATTAAATCCTGAACTCCAATTTCTTTTAGGTTTAGGAATTAATTCACTTTTTTCATATTCTTTATTAAACAAATTATTTATTCCAAAATCTGCCGAGAAAGACCATTTGTCTTTTTGGAAATTATAAATTATCTTACTATCAAATATCTGATAAGCTTTAACGGTTGGGAAAATATTATCGTCTGTTGTCCATTGTCTTCCTGTGCGATTATAGGAAGTTTTCCAAGTAAAATTATAGATTGGAATCTCTAACGAAATATTCGTTAAGGAAGTTGGAGTATAGATGATATTTTTATTATAATGACTGGATTGTTCACCAGCCTCATTTAATGATTTATTGATAGCAAAAGTACGTTGCCAAGAAAAATTCAGTTTAACATCATTAATCAAATATAATTCAGATAAAATTTGATAATTTGTAATTTCTGCACTTCCAATATTTCCCGGTTTCCAATAATACATTGAACGATACCAGCGAATTAAATTATCAACTTCATTATATTGATAACTCAACTTTATGAAGTTTTGTGCTATTTCAAATTTATAATAAATATTCCACCCTGATGATTTTTCCGGTAATAAATCCGGATTTCCAATAGCCTGAGAGCCTTCCTTCCAATGCAAATCATAAAATGACGGTAATTGATAACTATTGCCCAAACTTCCACCCAGAACTATTTGAAACCAATTTCGATATGATAATTGATAATCAAAACGGTTTGTGTATTGAGAATCGAAATTCACATTATCACTGGCTTGCGGCATATCATAACGCCCAAACCAACTAAAATCATAATCAACCGGGAACAAACTGTATTTTGCATTCACTGAGCTTCTTAGTGCATAATTTTCAAGACTTTTATACTGTGATGGTGTTGATGATATTTTTTCCTTATAATGAAATTCTTGCTTCTCATAATCTCCTGCTAAATTCAATTTTATAACTTTTTCCCAAAGATAGGAAGTTGATATGCTTGTACCTAATTTATCAAATTCTGTTCGATTTGCCTGGTAGAGATATCCGCTTGAATGAGTGTTGTCATAATCCGATAAATCCTTATTATAAAAACTTTTAGATTGGATTTGATAATTATTTTTTTGAAAAGTAAGATCAACAATTTGCTTGGAAATAATACCTTCTTTGAAACATCCGTCAAATAAGGTAAGAACATTTATAGAACTTGGTAATTCTTTATAATAATCTTGATAAATAAGATTATATTTTGCTTTTAGAAATTTATATTTACTATTCAACATCAATGTAAAATCTTCAATTTCCGAACGATTATTTTCCCTTTTCTCATTTGTATTTTTTAGCTTATTATAATATTCGAAATTATTATCACTTTCTGCATTGGAATATGTTGTATAAGCTTGAATAATTGGGGCTGTAACAGAAATCTGTGTTTGAATTTTCCTTAATCCGAATGAGCCTACTTTGAAATTATTGCTATTGCTAAAATATATTTTTTTTGTTTTGGCAGGATCATTTTCCAATTTTTCGCGAGTTATTATATTCACAATTCCGCCAATAGCACCAGATCCGCCAATAGCTCCTGCATTGTTTGGTAAAATTTCGATTTCTTTTATTATTGCAGCCGGAATTGAAGCTATGTCAAAATCTTCCCCATTCATATTTAATGCGACTCCATCCAACATCACAAGCGTGTGTTTGCTTTTGTTTCCACCTATGGAAACTGTGCGCTTACTTCCTAAGAGTTCAGAGCCTTTTAATTTTACTTCCACATTATTTTCAAGAAGTTCAGCAGCATTTGCAGCGGAATTATCTTCATTTTTAATAATAAGTTTATCAGAAGTTTCTATCTTTCCAAAATTAGATTGCTCATCAATTAATTTATAGCCGGGAACTTCAATAAGATTCTTTTCCATAATAATCTGCATACCAATTCTATCAGGCATAATATAAATATCTTTGTATCCAATTTTATGAATAAAAACTCGTTCGCTTGATTTTATGTTCTTTAAGATAAAAAAACCACTCTTGTTTGTAATAACTGCGTGCTCACCCGCAACTACACTTACATTTTCTATGCCATTACCGTCTTTATCGATAATACGCCCTGTTACACTGATTGCATATAGAGGTAACACACACATAATTAGTAGGTTCAATAATAATTTTTTCATTCTACTCCTTGCTACTTTCAGGATAAATAATATTCGGTTTTCCTGATATTGGATGCTTAACAATTAATAGATCAGCTCCAAATAATTTTTTAATATTTTCTTTTGTAACAACTTCATTAGGATTTCCATCTGCGATCAATTTGCCTTTCTTTAGCATTATTACACGATCACAATACTCACAAGCCAAATTCAAATTATGAGAAACTAAAATAATTCGTTTTTTCTGCTCTTTATTTATTTTGGAAAGTAATTGCATTATCTCAATTTGATGATTCAGATCAAGATGTGAAAAAGCTTCATCCATCAAAATAGTTGATGCTTCTTGTGCTAAAGCTCTTGCAATTGCTACCCTTTGACGCTCTCCACCGCTAAGTTGGCTAAATTTCTTACCTGCCATATCTTGCAAATCAAGTTGATCTATTATTTTTTCTATAATTTCGTAATCTTTCTTAGAATAGCTTTCCCAATATCCAAGATAGGGAAATCTTCCCATTAAAATAAGATCTCGTACCTTGTGATCAAATTGTAATTGAAAATCCTGTGGAATCAGTGATATTCTTTGCGCTAATTTTTTCTTATTCCACTCAGAAATATTTTTTCCGTCGATTTCTATCTTACCATTCTGCAATGGAATGTATCCTATCAGACTTTTTAATAATGTAGATTTTCCTGCACCATTTGGTCCTATAATAGCACAAAATTCTGCTTTACCTACTTTCAAGGTAAGATTTTCAATAACTTTTGTATCTTGATATCCTACCGTTATGTCATTAATTATCATAGAGTTATCTATTTCCTATTTTAATCTTTTTTTTGTTATATATAATTTATTTTCTTCTAAAAATAAAAACTTCTTGCCAAATCATACTAAATTACTATGTTATCCCTAAATGAGAAAATTTAAGGAGTATTTATGCATATTTCCACAAAGACTGAATATGCTGTTCGCGGTTTAGCTGAGATTGGAAAACATCAGCAGGAAGGTCCTATTTCGATTGTTGAAATTTGCAATCGACAAAAACTTCCTAAAAAATATACAGAACAGCTGTTTCGCAAACTTCGCAGCGCAGAACTTATCAGTAGTGTTCAAGGAGCAAAAGGCGGTTATATTCTTGCTAAGGAAGCAAATGAAATTACTCTTAATGATATTATGCATGCTGTGGAAGAAAATATCAGCCAAGTAAACTGTGATGAGAATTATCAAAGTAGAGAATATTGCATCGGTTTGCCTTGTGGGTTTTATGAACTGTGGAATGAAATCGACGAGCATTTAGATGCATATTTTAATTCTATCACGCTTAAACATATTATAGAAAAATTAAATTAGATATATAAAGGAGAAAAGATGGAAAGAGTATATTTAAACAACTGCCTTACTTCCAAACCAGCTGATGAAGTAATCGAAGCAATGATGCCATACTGGAAAGAGAAATTCCAATTTCCTGAAAATTTCATTCTTTCGGGTGGAGAAATCGATTCCGATATACAAAAATTTCGTAAA
>JAMOPB010000480.1 GCA_027064945.1 Candidatus Cloacimonadota bacterium | reverse complement strand
AAGCGATGCTGAAGCTAAAATAGAAATTGTGAAAATCGAAATGAAAATGAATCACTTGCAAGCAGCTAAAAAGTATTTATTGCAGATTTATTATGATGAGAAATTGGCAAGCAATAGATTTGCACGCAGTACACCTGCAAATTATCAAGCAAGAGAACTTTTATCTGAAATTGCTTTAAAAGAAAACGAAGATATCTCCGTTGCGATAAAATATTTGGAAGAAGCAAAAAAATACGCATTAAATCAACGAATAAAGAGCAAATTAGACCTAAAGATTGCAAAGATAAAATTGATGCAATCTGATTTTGAAAGTGTGGATGAAATTATTGCTAAAATTAATTATCCTGATAATGAAAAAAGTGATATCTTGCAAATTTTATATTTAAAAAATTTGTTACAATCTTCTGCCGAAGCAGATAGCTTATTGGGCGAAATTATGATCGATTCACCTTCGGATAGCTTTACTAATGATGCATTAACTCTAGAATTTCTAAGTGAACAATTTAATGGTAAAGATAAATCAATCTTTTTAGAAGCATATCAAGCATACAGTTTATATAAAATTGAAGATGCGATTCTTCTATTGGAAAAATTGTATGTAACCAGCAGAAATGAACAAGTTTTACTTTTGGCTGGTGATTGGCTTTTGCAAAACCGAGAATTTGAAAAAGCAAAACTCTATTTCTCTCGTGAATTTACAGATGAAACTGCCGTTGAATATGCTATGATGCGATTGGCAGATTTAAATAACGATAAAGAATTGGTAAAAAAACTATTGCAGACAAATAGCAATTCTGTATTTTCTGCAAAATTGAGATTATTGCTTAAATAAATTTCGCTATCAATTTCTTAATGAATCAGTAATCTTTGTGGTATGTAATCTTGGAATTTATTTCCAACAAGAATCGTAATTTCATTCTTATTGGAAAATGATTATTTATTGTTTTTGTTAAAAACTAAGAAAGGAAAATGGGAATTATTATGAATAGTAAAAGATTATTAAATTGGATTATCACATTTCTTGTGATATTGCTTTTTTTCAAATTTATAGGACTTTTAATCAGGTTTTGGTATATTTCGCTTCCTGTGATTTTATTGATTTATTTTAATATCAGGAAGAAAATACACATTATCCAAGCACAATTTTTTGGAAGTTCAAACCAAGAAGCACCGGAAACGGAAGAAGAAATAATTGATGCTGATTTTACTGTGGTGGATGATGGAGAAAAATGATGCTCATAATTTGGCGTATCTAAATAGTTTCCGATATCATCTGCAAGTGGAAAAAGGATTAAGTTCCAATAGCATCGAGAGTTATCTTTCCGATCTTAAAGATATGTTAGGATACATTGATAAAAGAATTGAAGATATTAATGATAAACAAGTAATCGATTATTTTGTCAGCTTGCAACATTTGGGATTGGAAAACTCATCAATTGCCAGAAAACGTTCATCTTTAAAAGCATTGGTGAAATTTTTGGAAGAGGAGGAGATTCAGCTAAGTTTGGATTTCTCCCGTATTCCTAATGTTAAATACTCTCAGAAATTACCTGATGTTCTAAGTTTATATGAGATGCTGAAATTTTTAGATGGAATTGATACTTCATCGCCTCTTGGCTCTCGTAATAAAGCAATGTTAGAATTGATGTATGCCAGCGGTTTGCGTATATCGGAAGTTATTGAATTAACTATTCACGATATTATCTGGGAAGAAAAATTAGTCCGAGTGATGGGAAAAGGCTCTAAACAAAGATTAGTTCCTATTGCGGAAGAATCATTAAAATTCATTCGAAAATATTATGATTATGATCGTTTAAGGATTCTAAAAGAGAAACAAAATGCTACTCTTTTCCTAAATAAGTTTGGTAATAAACTTAGTAGGATGGGAATTTGGAAAGTAATTGATAAACAGGCAAAGCTTGTAGGATTAAAAAAACATATATCGCCGCATACAATAAGGCATTCATTTGCTACACATCTTTTGGAAGCCGGAGCAAATCTTCGAGTTGTGCAAATGCTGTTAGGTCATAGCAGTATTAACACAACTCAGATCTACACTAATATCGATACAAGGTTTATTATAAAAGAGCATAAATTGTATCATCCAAGAGGATAAAGTCTAATCGAGAACAGAATTATTGACATTTTGTGACCAATTTTGAAAATGTCTAAAATTATAAAATTAAACGGAGGAAAAGAATGAATAAAAAGATAATTCTATTTATATTAGCTACTTTTATGGTAGCAAGTTTATTTGCCAAATCTTTGGAACGTGAAGCTAATGAACTTGGTGTTCAAGCTGAAACAAAATACAATAACAAGGAATATACTGAAGCTGGTAAAATTTTTGAGCAAGCAATTGCAAAATTTAATGAAGCTGTAAAAGCAGATGGCATTCCTATGGATGATGCAAAAGTTGATAGATGGCTTGAACTTGCTTTTAATGCTTATTTCAATGGTAAAGATTTTGAAAATGCAATTCGTGTGTTAAATGTTAGAGCAGAAAGAAATCCTTCTGATTATAAAATTGTTAATTATCAATCAATAATCTATTCCAAATATCTTAAACAACCTTTGAAAGCTATCGAGGTATTAACTAAATATAATGCTCAAAAACGTAGTTTTAAAGTTGAGAAGAAAATTGCCGGTTTATATGTGAAAGCAGATGATTTTGAAAATGCTTTAAAATGGTACGAAAAAGCTTATGAATTGCGTCAAGATAGTGGCGTGATTAAAAATATCGCAGCACTAAATCTTAAATTAAATCGTAAAGTTGAAGCTGTAAACGCTTATGAAGATTTCTTGCAAACAAATCCTAAAGAATCTGTTTTGATTAAAACTTATCGTAATATGGGTAAACTTTATGAAGATATGGACGATAATAGGAATGCTATAAAATATTACGAAAAATCTAATAATTTAAAATATCAAAAAACTGTATCCTTACTTCTTGTTGGAAAGTATTATGATATGAAAAATTATGATAAAGCTAAAAGTCATATCGAGAAAATCTTAGCTGATGATCCGGGAAATGATGATGCTATATATTATAGAGCTTTAATTAACTATGATACTGGTAATAAAGCTGCTGCAAAAGCTGATTTCCAAAAAATCGGCACTAACCCAAAATATGCTAGTACAGCAAAGAAATTTATTGAAAGTATCGATTCTGAATAATTTTTGTAGACATTCGGTAAGATAAACTTTTTACAGGCACGGGTACAGATAATGTTTTCGTGCCTGTTTGATTAAACAAATAAAATGGAGTTGATTATGAGACGAACTGTAATTGCAGGAAATTGGAAAATGAATAAAACTTTTTCCGAAGCGGAAGATTTTTTCATCAGCTTAACAGATGCTTTAAATGAAAAGCCGGAAGATGAATTTGATAATTTGGAAGTGATAGTTTGTCCACCGGCAGTTTTTTTAGAGTTAGCTACAGATTTTTCTGTAGAATCTCCTTTAAGTATTGGCGGACAGGATGTAAGTGCTGAAAATCAAGGAGCGTTTACCGGAGAAATATCGGCTGATATGTATAATAGTATTCAAGTTGATTATTGCATTGTTGGACATTCGGAAAGACGTAAATACCATTCTGAATCTGATTCGTTAATCAACATGAAAATAAAGAGATTGTTGGAAAATGAAGTTACTCCTATTTTTTGTATTGGCGAAACATTGGAACAAAGAGAAAATGATATCACTAAAGAAGTAATTATTTCTCAATTAGAAAATGGGCTTGCTGATATTAATATGGAAGATGAGGTGATTATTGCGTATGAACCTGTTTGGGCAATTGGTACCGGTAAAGTTGCCACTCCTGAACAAGCACAAGAAATTCACCAAGAAATAAGAAATTGGTTAAATTATAAATATGGAAAAGAGATCGCTGAAAATACAATTCTTTTGTATGGTGGTAGTATGAAACCTGCAAATGAATTGGAACTGCTTAAACAACCAGACATCGATGGTGGTTTGATTGGCGGTGCTTCTCTTGTGAATGATACATTCGAAGAGATGATTGATATTGCGCTCCAGTTAAGAGGATAGAATGTTAGATATTAAATTTGTAAGGAATAATATTGAGCTGGTTAGAACAGCTATTGCTAATAAAAATGAAAAAGCTGATTTAGATCAGTTTGTTATATTGGATGAGAAAAAACGTACTCTTCAATTTAAATATGATAATTTACGTGCTGAACAAAATAGGGTTTCTAAAGAGATTCCTAAAATGAAAAAAGCTAAGCAGGATGTAAGTGAAACTATCAAAGTTATGGGAGAAATCTCTAACGAATTGAAAGGCATTAGTGCGGAATTATCTGAAGTGGATAGCCGTTTAATGGATTTAGTCCTTTCGATCCCAAACATCCCACATGAAAGTGTGCCAATTGGCAGTGAGGAAAATAATCAGTTTGTACGTGATTGGGGGAAAAAAGCCGAATTTGATTTTGAACCTAAAGATCAGATCTATCTAGCTGAACAAAATAAACTCCTCGATCTAAAACGTGCTGCTAAGATTTCAGGAAGTGGTTTTGCAGGTTATATTGGAAAAGGAGCAATTCTCGAACGTGCTTTGATTAATTTTATGCTTGATTTTCACATTGAAAAACATGGTTATGAAGAATGCTCTTTACCCTATATAGTAAATCGAGCTACTATGACAGGGACTGGTCAATTGCCAAAACTGGCTGATGATATGTATCACATTGAAGCTGACGATCTTTTTCTTATTCCTACGGCTGAAGTTCCAGTTACCAATTTATATGCCGGTGAAATTATGGGTAAAGATGATCTTCCTAATAAGAAGGTAGCTTATAGTAGTTGTTTCCGAAGAGAGGCCGGATCTTATGGTAAAGATACAAAAGGACTTCAACGTCTACATCAATTTAATAAAGTTGAGATGGTGAGATTTGTTCAGCCTGAAAACTCTTATAATGTATTAGAAGAGATGGTTCACGATGCTGAAGATATTTTGCAAGCTTTAGGTTTACATTACAGAGTAATTACTTTGGCTACCGGTGATACTAGTTTTGCTTCTGCGAAAACATATGATTTGGAAGTATGGGCTCCCGGTACAGGTAAATATTTGGAAGTATCATCTGTAAGTAATTTTGAAGATTTCCAAGCAAGACGTGCAAATATTCGTTATAGAGATGCAGATGGGAAAGTAAAATTCGTCCATACTCTTAACGGGTCGGGTTTAGCAACTCCAAGAACATTTATTGCATTAATAGAAAC
>JAMOPB010000479.1 GCA_027064945.1 Candidatus Cloacimonadota bacterium | reverse complement strand
GGTTCAAATCCTCTCATCCCGACCAATTTTATATAGTTATTATTTTAGATAATAAATAATGGTATCAAAATATTTGCCGGTTTATTTATAACTGCTTCATATTTAAGCGATTGTAGTTTTTTGCTATAACAAGACAAGAAGATAACTTTAGGATCAAGAACTTGTGGATTTTTTTTTGTAACATAGATTACGTCTAATTCTCTTAAAGATTAATATTGATAAGAATATAATCGGGGGTATGATATTTTGCTTCTTCTATTGTACGAATTCCATTTAAGCAATTGAATAAACATGATAACCAAAATATCCCAAATCTAGTTTAAAAGAAGTGCAATGATATTCATCTTCTACAATCATTATTTTCATATCTACTTCTATTAAATTCTATTTTTATAAAAAATGTTTTTAAACTCAATACTAGACATGAAATATTTATCATTTATTAAATCTAATTTCCCCATTAACTGATGTAAAACTATATTTTCAATATTTACAAGATCCAGATGATTGGAAAAATCACTTCCAGTATGTATAATTGGTAGAATTTGATTAACTACAACTTTGAAATTCACAGTGTCGTCATCGGGTTTATATGAAACAATGCTAATTTTTGGATTCTTTTTAATATCAATAAATTTTAAAATATTCCCATATAATTCTGTAAAAATAATTGAGAATGGAATGGCATAATCGATTGAAAGCGAGAAATCTTCAATAGTAACGCTAATATCTATTTTTTTTATCTTTTGCAAATGTGCTGAATTCATATATCTTAATAAAGAATTTATATAGTTTTGCATACTAATATTACTAAGATCTTTTTCCTCATAAAGTTGTTGATGTACTAAGCTCATTGAGTAAACCTTATCTTCAATATCTTTTAGTGCGGATTTAATACTTTTATCTTCTATCTTTCTGTTTAAAATCCTGATTAGTGAAGTGAATATTTGCATATTATTTTTAGTGCGATGATAGATTTCTTTTATTAATAGATCTTTTTCATAGAGATTTTTCTTTAATCTTCTTTCATAAGTTCTTTTTTTAAGAAGATTTCTTGCAATACCTTGAAAGCCTAATGGGTTTCCTTGCTCATCAATATTTAGTTTTCCTCTAATTTCTATGGGAATCAATGATCCATCTTTTTTATAAAGATTTGTTTCATAAATCATTTGAGAAATTTTCTTTGGATTTTTCAAATATGATACTGCAATATTAGCAAGTGCTGTGAAATCTTCCTCTTGGATAAAATCGGATAAATTTCTTCCGATAATATCTTCAGGTTCATATCCAAACAAATCTTTAATGATAGGGCTTATATATTCAATATTTAAATTTGTATCACATAACCAAATCAAATCAACAGAATTTTCTGTTAAAAAACGGAATTTTCTTTCATTAGTTAGTATTTTCTGCGTCATGTCCTCTTTTTCTTTGATGTCATTCTTCAATTTAGTAGTTTTTTCTAAAATTCTTTTTTCCAAATGGCTGTTTATTTCATTTAGTTTTTTATCCTTTTCATGTAATTCATATTGATAATAAAATTGTTTTCTGGCGTAAAGTTCTAAGAAATATGCAGCAAACATTCCAAGAATATCTGCGCTTATTAAGAAGAATAGATTAATTTTGAAATATTCAATTTGCTCTGTAAGGTGTAAAATATTAGCTAAGGCGTATATTATTAAAATGATAAATCCAATAGTGCTTGCCCAAATAAAACGTAGCTTAATGATGGTGTAAGTGTAGATTAAAACTAATATTATCCCTACGTAATAAGTGTTTTTTCCAACGGTAGGATTGATGATAATCATAGCGATAATGCCAATGCCGGCTATTAATGATATGATGGAAGCTGCTAATTGCCACCATTTAATAAAACTTTTTGTATATGAAAGTAAAAATATTATAAAAATACTTGGAACAACAATACAAAACCTAATGCATAATAGGGATGATAATTCTTTTGTAGCAACAATAGAATCTAAAAATGCAAATGAAGAATAATAAATTATTCCTAAAACAAAAGCCATTCGGAAAAGACTGATAGACGAATCAAAATAATGCTTTTGAAATTTAGTTTCTAAGCTTGATTTGAATCTTAAAGTAATAGGATTTATGATTGAACTAAAGCTATTATTCGGTGCTCGATCAATGTGATTTTTAATTATTTTCATTAATTGCTCCATAAATATCTCCGAGAATTCTCATATAGCTTCTTTTCCAATAAATAAACAAAAGTGTCAAATTCTAAATAAGAATAATTATCAATAATTGTCTAGCATAATTCCATGACGTAGTCCCCATGCACTTATCCTAAGATTCTTAAAAGAGAAATATTCGATAATTGAGAGAATTATTATTGCTCCACCAGGAATGATTTTTGCCCTTTGCGGATGTAATCCGATAATTTTTTTTCTTTTTTCAATATTCATTGAAGCAAATAATTTGATCTGTTTTTTTAAATCATCGACTATAAGTATAGCGTTTTCTAATTGCTTGGAATCAAAATATCTCATTTTCTTATCGATTGAAGCCAAAGTTGTAACAGTTCCACCAACCCCAATTATGTTTTCTATAGTGGTTTTTGGAATTTTTTGTTGTAATAATGAAATGATATAATTTCTTAATTTACTTGCTTCTTCATTAGTAAAAGGATCCGAGTGAAGAAATAGATCAGTTGCTTGATGTGCTCCGATATTAAAACTATAAGAAAAATCAAGATGGGGAAGTATGATTTCCGTGCTTCCACCACCAATATCGAAAATTAAATTTCTCTTTGTATTTATTTTCAGATTTGCCAAAACTGCTTTCGTAGATAATTCAGCTTCCTGCTTACCGCTTAAAACTTTGATTTCTAAGCCAAGTTTTTGTTTAACCAAAGATATAAACTTATCACTATTTTTAGCTGAGCGTAAGCACATTGTTCCAATGGCAACTTTTTGTTTTACTTCGTAAGAATCTGAAATATTGATAAGTTCTGAAAGGGTTTGTAAATTTCTTTCGATAGCAGTTGCTGAAATTAATCCTGTGTTAGATAGATTTTCACCTAATCGTGAAATTTTCATATATTCAGCAATAATCGTTTTATCCGGATAGGAATAGATCAATAATTTTATTGAGTTTGTACCGATATCGAAAATTGCTTTATTCATTTACAATCCTAAAATCAAAGAAGCTAATGTGAAATATATTACTACACCAGTGATATCTGCCAAAGATGTTATTAATGGTGCACTGGCAGTAGCAGGATCTAGCTTTAATTTTGTAAAAATAAAGGGGAGAAGTAAACCGATTAAGCTTCCGGTAATTACAATACAAACCATAGTAAGAGCAACAACAATAAGAATGTCGGGAGCTCTGAAGCTTGCTATAATTGAAACACCAATTGCCATTGTTATTCCCAATAGAAATGAAACTAATAATTCTTTAGATAGCAATTTAAGCCAATCTTTCGCTTCAACGTCTCCAATTGCAAGAGAACGAATCATTAGAGTTGCAGATTGTGCACCGGCATTTCCTCCGCTTCCTATTAGAAGGGGCAGGAAGAAAAGTAATGAAACTGATTTTTGTATTATATTTTCAAAATGAGCTATTGCAGCACCTGAGAAAATATTCATAAAAACTAATATTGTAAGCCAGAAAACTCTTTGTTTATATAAAGTATAAATTCGTGCTTTTATAGGAGATATAATAGCATCTTGGAAAGCTCCGAATTTATGGAAATCTTCGGTTGTTTCTTCTTCCACCAAATCCATAACGTCATCCACTGTTACAATTCCGACTAAAACTTGGTCAGAATCAACCACTGGCAAGGCGACCATATTGGTATCTTTGAAAATTGCAATAGCTTCTTCCTGATCATCCAGAGCATTTAGAGCTGTAACTCTATTTTCCATAAGCTCGCTGATTTTTTGTTCAGGATTTGCTAGAATTATTTCTCTTATTCTGATATCGTCTAGTAGATGCAAATCTTCATCGATTACGTAAACAATGTTCAAAGTTTCAGAATCTTGGCAATGATTACGGATATAATCAAGAGTTTCAGCTATGGTGAAATGAGGTTGTACGGCAATAAACTCAGGAGTCATTAAACGTCCGATACTATCTTCAGGATACCCCAAAAGTTTAGTAGCTATTTTACGTTCTTCAGGAGATAACATTTGGATTAAACGTTTTGTTACCGCACCCGGTAATTCTTCCAGAAATGCTGTTCTGTCATCCGGGTCCAGGTCATTTAAAAGCGCTGTTATTTTATTTACATTCTTAGCTAAGCCTTCGATAATTTGTTCTTGTTTTTCGTGTGATAATTCTTGAAATGTTTCTTTTGCTAAAAAACGAGGTAATAATCTAAAAACTATTATACTTTCATCTTCAGGCAAATCTTCGATTAATTCAGCTAATTCCCATGTCTCAAATTCGCTAATCTTTTCTCTTAGGCTTTTCCAATTTTTATTATCTATGATTTCTTGTAATTTTTTATGTGTCATAATTTTCTCCAAAATTATAAAAAAGTACTAAACGCTTCATTAATTAGTCTTCTAATTAAGTAAAAAAAAACTTGATTCAGGTAATATAAATAAAACCTAAATCAAGAATATGTTAATTAAGTCAACAAAAAGGCGTTTTGTTAACTAATGTAATTACTGATTTCTTCTTCTTCTTTTTCCGGAATTTCCGGATTTGCTCTTGCTTGAATCATCTTTTTCTTTTGCCATTGTAATCAAAGGTTTATTATTTCTACCTTTCTTTCTAAATGCATCAATTATTACTTCAGCAATTTCAAAAGGAACGTTTGCAAAAGAGAAATTATCATAGATCTTAACTCCGCGAATATCTCTTCGATCTACTTGTGCTTCAAGATGAATTTTTTCAACTAATTTCTTAGGATTCATATTGTCAGATTTTCCAAGTGCGATAAATAAACGAGTTTTACCGTTATTTTCAGGAGAATAATCATTCCTCTCTCGGCGTGAACTTCTTCCTAATGGTAAATCTATATGAGCATATTTTTCTTCAGAAAATTCATCTTTATAAGCATGAGTCATTAAAGCTGCTACGACATCATCAGCATTGTATTTTGAAAGCAATTCATAAGCTACAGGTAGATTGTCTTGATATTTTCCATTTTCAATAATATCTGCAATTTTCTCGATGATTCGTTCTCGTTTCTTACGAATAACATTTTTTACCTTTGGTAATTTTTCATGACGAATCTCTACTTTGGTTTTTTGTTGGATACGCATCAATTTACGGAATTCACTAGGAGTGATAAACGTAATT
>JAMOPB010000478.1 GCA_027064945.1 Candidatus Cloacimonadota bacterium | reverse complement strand
ATCGGAGATTTATAAAGCATCAACTTTATTTTTCATACAACATATCGACACTTATTATGTAAGTACAAAATTCTTGATAAGCAGAATAATCGAATGACTGCTAAAAAATATTTTGACAATTTTAACTTTCTAAATAATTTGCCATATGAACATAAAAAAATCTTTTAGAAGGAGAAAAAAATATGGCAGAAGCAAAAAAAGGAAGTCTTTCCATTCATACTGAGAATATTTTTCCGATTATAAAAAAATGGTTATATTCAGAACATGATATATTTTTACGTGAATTGATCTCAAACGCAGTAGATGCGATGAGCAAACGAAAATTGGTTGATCCAAATGTAAATCCTGAAGATTTGAAGATTGAGATAAAAGTTGATAAAAAGAAAAAAACAATTAAAGTTATTGATTACGGTATCGGCATGACAGCTGATGAGATTGAAAAATATATTAATCAGATCGCTTTTTCCGGAGCGGAGGATTTTGTAGAAAAATTCAAAGATAAACAAGACAAAATCATTGGTCAATTCGGGCTTGGTTTCTATAGTTCATTTATGATATCCGATAAAGTAACAATAGATTCACTTTCTTACAAAGAAGGTTCAGAAGCAGCATATTGGGAATGTGAAGGTGATACAAAATATGCTTCCGGAGTAGGTAAAAACAAGAAAGTCGGTACTATTATCACGATGTACGTAAATAGCGAAAATGAAGACTATCTTGATGAAAATAGATTAAAAGAATTAGTTAAAAAATACAGTAATTTTATGCCTTTCCCAATTTATATTGGTAATGATAAAGAACCTGCAAATCAAAAAGAAGCGCTTTGGAACAGAAAGCCAAAAGATGTAACTGATGAAGAATACAAAGAGTTTTACAAGCAGCTTTTTAATGAATGGGAAGATCCTTTATTTTGGATTCATTTAAATGTAGAATTTCCATTCGATCTAAAAGGAATTTTATATTTTCCAAGAATAAAAAACGAAATTGAATTACATAGAGGAAAAGTTAAACTTTTCTGCAATAATGTATTTGTAGCTGATGATTTGAAAGGTATTGTTCCTGAATTTATGCTGCTTCTTAAAGGTGGTATTGATATTCCTGATATTCCACTTAACGTGTCTCGTAGCTTCTTACAAGAAGATAAAAAGGTTAAGAAAATATCAAATTACATTATCAAAAAAATTGCTGATAGTTTAAAAGATATCTTCAAAAACGATCGTAAGAAATATGAAGATCTTTGGGATGATATTAATCAATTCATCAAATATGGACTTATTACTGAAGAAAAATTTGGTGAATCAATGAAAGATTTCATTATTTTCAAAACATCAAATGATGATTTTGTAACTGTTGATGAATATCTACAAAGAAATAGTAGTGAAGAAAAACCAAGAAAGATCTATTACGCTACAAATGAAGAATCTCAAGTTATCCAAATGGAGATGATGAAAGAACAGGGAATTGAAGTGATTTTCGGTAACTCAATTATTGATAATCATGTATTCCAACATTTGGAAACTAAGATTGATGATATTTCATTCGTACGCGTTGATTCGGCTGTTTTCGATTCTCTTGTAGATGATTCTAAGAAAGATGAAGAAGCTGAAATGAAAATTTCTCGAATCTTTAATAAATATCTAAACGATAATTTGGAAGCTTCCTTCAATAAAGATAGCTACAAAGAGTTGTTGAAAAAATACCCTGTAATTGCTGAAAAATTGAATTCTTATATTAGAACAAAAGATGATTTCACTTACATAAAACCATTTGAGATTCCACAAGAAGTGATTGATGAAATTGGAAATGATGCTTATCAGGAAATATTAGATGCAATGTATTTGAAGATTAATACAAAAGTTAAACATTTAAAATCGGAAGATGTAAGCGCTATGGTTGTATTGGATGAGCAGATGAGACGTTTTAGCGAAATGAATGCTATGCTTATGGGTGGAGCCGGTGACATGCTTAGCACACATCACGATTTGGTTGTAAATCCGCAAAATAAAATTGTGAAAACAATCGTTGAATTTGAAGAGTCAGGCAGAAATGAAGATGCAAAATTATTGTGCGAATATGTACATGATTTATCTTTATTAGGTCAGAAACAGTTTAGCGGCGAACAAATGAATAAGTTCATCAAACGTTCAAATGAAGTGCTTAAATTGATAAAATAAGTTTCTAAAAAATTAGTAAAAGTCCCTAAAAGCTCCAAGTGAAACTGCTTGGAGCTTTTATTTTTTTATTGTTTCCAATAAAAAAGTTCTCATAAACTCAGTTAGTTTTTGTAATTGTAAAAATTCTTTTTCATAAAGTTCATTAGTCCATTCGTTCATAAAAATCTTCTTATATTCCAAAGCGATTGCTATGCCATTTTCAGGGTAATTATTATGAATCCACCGCGAAAAATTTCCACCGGGAAATTTCACATCTATTCTGGCATCAATTTGTCTTCCAAAATAATCAAAAGATAAAATATGATTGTGGAAATCTTTTATAAATGGTTTCCATTTTGCAGGCATATTATTCGTTCCGATTATTATCTCAGGATTTTTTTCGGGATCATCAAACTCTTTTCCATTTCCCAATCTATTATGATTATAAGAGTGCAAATCCAAAACTATAAACTTTTTATGCTTCTTAGAAAGAATATCTAAATGTTTTTTTGTCTCTGAATAAAAATCGTCATAAATCTTATAAGCAAAATTAATTTGTTCTTCATTTGGCTCTTTTGTTCTGGAATCCAATCCCCAGCAATCTTCCGGTTTTCGATATAGCGCTGAAGTTCTGCTTCTATTTAAGTCAACTTCAAATCGAGAATAGGGAGGAATGATATAATTATCGTGTATTTTAGCAAAAATATCCGTGTATGGATCTTCTTCCATTAATCTAAGATATTCAGGCAGTTTCATGTTCTTAGAACAAATATCTGATAATTGATGTCCACTATGAATAGCTGTGAAAATTATAGGAATTGAATAATCTATTTGAAAAATTGTATGTAGCATAAAATTTCTAAATCCTACTTGTGTAAAGATTGTCTTTAATAGTGAATTTCCATGTCAAACCATTGTTATTCTCATATTCCATAGAACCTTTAAGCTGGTGTATTATAATCGAATTGAAATTTCTTAATCCCATTTTTACATCTTTTTCCAGATCAAAATTTTCCGGCAAACCTCTACCATTATCGTAATATTCTATCGCAATTTCAGAATCATTAATCTTTTTTGCTTTAATAGAAATTACTCCAAGATTTTCCGTACTGAATGCATGCTTGTAACTATTAGAAATTAGTTCGTTTAGAGCTAATCCAAGAGGTAACACAATATCGATATTTACTTTGATATTCGGTATATTTAATTCTCTTTTTACAACATATCCGGTTTTGTGATTATTTCTTGTTAGAAGCAGGACAAGGTCATTGATATAATCTTCTAAATTTAATTCAGATAAACTTTTTGATTTATATAACTTCTCTTGAGTTAAACTCATTGCGGATATTCGATTCGAGATATTTTTAAAATGCTCTTTTGTTTGAGGATTATCTATCGATTTAGCTTGAATTGAAAGCATTGAAATTATTATTTGCATATTGTTTTTGGTTCGATGATAAAGTTCTTGAAGTAGCTTGTTTTTTTCCTTATAAGCAGCAATAATTTTTTTCTCATTTTTTTTCTGAACAATTGCGGTGGTTATTTGACTGGAGATAAATTCCAAAAGGTCCAAGTGATTGTTATTATAAACAGTTTCTTTTCCTAAACTTCTAATTCCGAGCATTCCTATTGCTTTATCTTCTACCATCAAAGGGACAGCCAACATCGATTTACTTCTACTTTTGTAATCAGTTACTTTGCCTGTAGAAATAAGATAATCTCTTACATCATTGTCCAAATACAATGGTTTTTTGCTCTGGATAATAAAATTTGATATTCCGTTAGGCTTTAATTTCACCGGTAATTCGATTTTACGATTTTTGTCGTAAAAATACGGGGCAGAAATTTTCCCGGTTTTTGGATCTTTAATAGCAATATAAAAGCTCTCAGCCGGAATGATTTTATCTAAAATTTCGTGAATTTTCTTATATAAACTAAAGAGATCTTTGCTGGTTAACACTGCTTTGGAAATTTCAAATTGTGTGTTATGAATGTTGATGTTATCTTTGATTGAAGTGATATCTCTTATTAAAATCAGGATTGTCCGTTTTGTTAGAGGAATTAAATATATTTGATTCCAAATCTTAGGCAAAATCTCTTCAGGTGAATATTGAAAAGATATTGTTTTTTGCGTATTTCTAACTTTTCCTATAGATTGTTGGATTAACTCGGATAATTGTTTAGGGAGAAGTTCAGAGATTTGTTTATCCAAATATTCTATATTTTTAGGAAAATATGGAATTGTATTGGATAATCTCGTTTGTATTATCTTGTTATCTGTATTTATCTTAATTGCTTCAAATTGGAAAATTTCTGTTAATTTTTCTAATTCTGTGGTTTGATTTTTCTGCTTGGAATAAATCTTGATAATCTGAACTAAAATTTGCGAATTAAATGGTTTGTTTAAGGTAAAATCTGCATATTTAGGAAGAAAATCAGATTTTTTCTTAATCATACTGATGATAGCGATATTGGAAGTTTTAATATCATTTTTAATTTCGGATTGCCAATCTGCATAATATGGATCATAGTCAGAAATAATAATGTCAGGATTATTTTCTAAAATGGTATTTTTATCAGCCTCTTGCAGATCAATTCTACTAAAGGTTATTGCAGTCATCTGACTCAAAATCTGATTCTTTAATTCTATATAATTTTTACTGTCATCAGTGATAAACAAAATGTGTTGCATGACTGCTCCTTTTCTAGAAATTTATTAATGAGCCTAAAAAGTAAGCTAAATGAAAAAGTGTCAAATAATTTGATTAAAAAAGTAACACACAGAAATTACACAATGTATAAAAATTATCTTTTTTTTGATAAACCAGCCACTCATTTCTGAATGGCTGGTGTCTATAATATGGCTTTAATCTACCATTAATTTCACAGTTTCATCAGGAACCGAGATTATTATTGTTGGGTCATTAAACCATCTATTTGCAACTTCTTTAATTTGTTCAGGAGTAATTTTTCTCATCTCATCATATTTTTTGAAGATATTGTCAAATCCTAATCCTACAGCTTCCATATATGTCATATAGTTTGGCAGGGCGTTGTCATTTAAATATGATTGCATTATTTTTTCGTCTTCATCAATAGCGCTTGAGATTTCTTCCTCACTAACC
>JAMOPB010000477.1 GCA_027064945.1 Candidatus Cloacimonadota bacterium | reverse complement strand
AGAAGAAGCTTACAAAACTTGGAATATGGGCAATGGAATGATGCTTGTAGTAGATCCTGACGACGCAGAAAGTGTTCTTTCCGATTTGAAAATTAAGGCAAAAATTGTTGGAGAGATAATTGATAGAAAGCAAATTATAATCAATAGCTGTGGTAATGATCCGCAACAAATGATTTTTGATATATAAAAATGGAGAGTAGATGAAAAACCAAATCCAGATATTTTTAAAAGATGAAATGAGAGATGTGGAAGCTGAGCATTTAGCAAGATCAGCTAAAGAATTTTTACAGATAAATACAGGGAATGTAAAAAAAATAAAGGTGTTTAATTTACTTTACGATCTTTCTTCCAAGCAGATTGAAGAATTTGCAAAAGCAGGACTTTGTGATGAGATTATTCATAATTATCTTATCAATAAAAGTTATAAAGATGATAATTACAAAACTTTTGTTCTTGTAGCAAAGATGCCGGGTGTTACTGATGATGAAGGTGTTTCGGCTCAGAAAAGTTTAAATGATATTCTCGGCTTGGAATTAGATACAAATACACAGCATATTTTTACTGAAGATTTATTTCTGTTTGAAGAAGAATTATCGGATGAAGAGTTAAAAAAAATGGCTGAAGATCTTCTTGGGAATAAACTTATTCATCACTTCGAATATGGTAAATATGAAGGAAAGATTGATTATCTTCCTCAAGTAAAGATTGCTGAGGGCAAACCTGTTTCATTTATCAATATTTTTGTAGATGAAGACAGATTACAGCAAATTTCCAAAGAGATGCTTTTATCTTTAAATCTAAAAGAGATGAAAGCAATCCAAGATTATTATGCTTCCGATGAAGTTCAAACCGAAAGAGAATTATTCGGTTTACCGGCAAATCCTACTGATGTAGAATTGGAAGTTTTAGCTCAAACGTGGAGCGAACATTGTAAACACAAAGAATTTGCTGCGGAAATTAAATATAAAAATTTGGAAACCGGTGAAAATAAAATAATAGATTCCCTTTTTAAATCTTACATAAGAAAATCTACGGAAATAATACGTGAGCGATTGGAAAAAGCAGGGAATAATTGGCTTTTGAAAATTTTTACTGATAATGCAGGTGTTGTTCGAATTGATGAAAACAATGTATTTGTTTGGAAAGTGGAAACTCACAATTCACCTTCAGCAATCGATCCTTACGGTGGGGCAATTACAGGGATTTTGGGAAATAATAGAGATCCGCTTGGCACAGGAATTGGTGGTGCTAAGCTACTATTTAACACGAATGTGCTTTGTTTCGGTAAACCGGATTATGATCAGGAATTGTTACCTGGTCAATTACATCCTAAACGTATTTTTGAAGGTGTGCGACACGGAATTGAAGATGGTGGAAATAAAAGTGGTGTTCCCACTGTGAACGGTTCAATTATTTTTGATGATAGATACAGCGGAAAACCTTTGGTTTATTGCGGAACAGGTGGAGTGATGCCCAGCAAATTTGCCGGAGTTGATAGTTGGTTAAAGCCAATTGATGCAGGTGATTTGATAGTAATGGCAGGTGGGCGTGTAGGAAAAGATGGAATACATGGAGCTACTTTCAGTTCAGCTGAGATTGATGAAAATTCTCCGCAATCTGCTGTGCAAATTGGTAGTCCGATTACACAAAAACTGGTAGCAGATTTTATGCAGCAAGCTGTGGTTGAAGGATTGATAAAATCATCTACGGATAATGGAGCTGGTGGTTTATCATCATCTGTGGGCGAACTTGCTGAAATCTCAGGTGGAGCAAAGGTAGAGCTTGATAAAGTTCCATTAAAATATAAAAATCTAAAACCTTGGGAAATTTTCATATCAGAATCGCAAGAACGTATGACTTTTGTTGTTACTCCCGATAAGAAAGATGAATTATTTAAATTAGCTAACGAACGAGAAGTTGAGCTTAGTGTAATTGGAGAATTTACCGATACCGGTTATCTTGATATTAGATTCAATGATGAAAGAGTTGCATATTTGAATATGGAATTTTTACACGATGGTGTTCCCAGAAAATATATGGAAGCAGAATATAAAGCTCCTGACTTAAATGAACCAATTCTACCTAAGATAGATAATTATAACGAAATAATGAAACAGATGATGGGAAGCTTAAACGTTTGCTCAAGAGAAAATGTGATTCGACAATATGATCATGAAGTTAAAGGAAAATCGATTATTAAGCCTTTGATGGGAAATGAAGGGAAAAATCCACAAGATGCTGCTGTTATGCGATTAAACTTTGAAGATTATAGCGGAGTTGCAATAAGTAATGGTATTTGCCCTAAATATTCCGATCTTGATGCTTATGAAATGAGTGCCGGTGCTTTTGATGAAGCAGTAAGGCAAATTATTTCCGTTGGCGGGAAACTTCCCGAAATTGATGATAAATCAAATAGATTTTGGACTGTGAATGATAACTTCTGCGTACCTGATAGTTATTATGATCCTGAAAATAATCCTGATGGGAAATTTAAACTGGCTCAGCTTGTTCAAATGAATGAAGCTTTGTTTGATTCTTCTACATTCTACAATATTCCAATGACAAGCGGAAAAGACAGTATGAAAAACGATTTCAAATACGGTGCTATGAAAATCTCTGTTCCACCGACAATTCTGTACTCAATGGTGGCAAAAATTGATGATGTTAGAAAAACAGTTACATCAAATTTTAAAGCTTCCGGAGATAGGATTTATGTTTTGGGGAAAACTTATGATGAATTAGGCGGCAGTGAATTTTATAAATTGTTTGGTGAACTGGGAGCAAATGTTCCAAAGGTGAGAAAAGAAGAAGCTTTTATGCTTTATAGGAAAATAGAAAAAGCCAATGATGCTTGTTTAATAGAATCTTGCCATGATATTTCCGATGGCGGATTGGCTGTAACTGCTGCTGAATCTGCTTTTGGCGGACAATTCGGAGCGAGCTTGGATCTATCATCAATTGATGATATTGATTTTAATGCTAAGATGTTTTCAGAATCTCATTCACGTTTTGTAGCTTCTGTAAGGGAAGAAAATCAAGCTGCTTTTGAAGAATTGATGCAAGGTGAAGCAACTTTGATTGGTTATGTTACTGATGATAAGAATTTTGTTGTATCCGATTCAGGAAAAGAGATAGTGAATATTCCAATGAAGATTTTGCAAGATTGTTGGGATAACGGCTTGAGTGAGAGGTAAAAAAATGAATAAAGTAAAATCATTAATTATAACAGGTTATGGAATAAATTGTGAAGAAGAATTGGCGGCAGCATATAATTTAGCCGGCGCTGAATCTCAGATTGTTCATTTGAATGATATTTTCTTGGAAAGATTTTCTATAGATGATTTTGATATTTTAAATTTTCCCGGTGGATTCAGTTTCGGTGATGATCTTGGTAGCGGAAAAGTTTTAGCTAATAAGATGAAATATAAAAAGATGAGTTCAGGAAAATTATTCTTAGACGAATTGAAAGATTTTATCGATTCAGGAAAATACATTTTAGGAGTTTGTAACGGTTTTCAATTTTTAGTGAAAATGGGTTTACTTCCCAATATCTCAGGAGATATGGAGCAAGAAGTTACATTAACCAGAAATGACAGTTCAAAATTTGAAGATCGTTGGGTTTGGTGCAAAGTTAATCCCAATTCCAATACTCCTTTTCTAAAAGGAATCGATCAATTTGCAGTACCTGTTCGTCATGGCGAGGGTAAATTGATTATCAGAGATGAGAAGGTAAAAGCAAATATTGTGGAAAATAATCTAAACTGTCTTGCTTATTGCACGGAAGCGGGAGAATTAACTGCAGAATATCCGCAAAATCCAAACGGTTCTGATTTGAATTGTGCCGGATTAACAGATAAAACAGGACAAATCTTAGGTTTGATGCCACATCCTGAGGCATACTTAAGTTTATACAATCATCCCAATTGGGGACAGCTTAAGCGTGAAAATCCCGAAATTAGTGAGGATGGTGAAGGATTGAAAATTTTTAGAAACATTGTAGAACATATTGAAACCCTTAAAAAAATATGATTTTCAAAGGAAATTTTAGGAAAATAAAATCCAATTGACATAAAGTTATTTGAATAAAATCTAGCTTTTTGAAATAACAGGAATGCAATTATTGAAACGAAAATACTTTAAGGAAAAGATATGGATGCAAAAAAGAGAATTGAAAATTTGGAATGGTTACGTAAAGATATTATTGGACGCAATTTAAGCTTTGAAACACCATTTGGTGAAAGACCATTGGTTTATGCAGATTATACGGCAAGTGGACGTGGTTTATATTCGGTAGAAAATTATTTGATGAAGATTTTGCAATTTTATGCAAATTCTCATACAGATGATGATTTTACAGGTAAGACGATGACTAATCTTTTGCATGATGCTGAAAAAGTGGTAAAAAAATGTGTAAATGCCGAAGAAAAAGGAAAGATCATTTTTACTGAATCAGGAACTACAGGCGGAATTACTAAGCTTCAGGAAATTTTGGGAGTTTTTTGGCCACCTGCAACACGAGAGCGAGTAAATGGATTTATCCAAAGTTGCCACAAACGTTATCCGGGTAGAATCCAGTGTGGTTTGGAATTGCACGATTATATCCATGAAAACAAGCCAATTGTTTTCGTTGGACCTTATGAGCATCATTCCAACGAAATTATGTGGCGACAGACCTTATGTGATGTTATCGAGATTCCATTAAATGAAGAAGATGAACTTGATATGATTGCGTTGGAAAAAATTGTATCTGATCCGAAATATGATAATCGTCCTAAAATCGGTTCTTTTTCTGCAGCATCCAATGTTACGGGTCTAAGAACAGATGTTTATGAAGTAGCCAGAATTTTGCATAAGCATAACACGTTAGCTTGTTTTGATTTTGCAGCTTGCGCACCTTATGTGGAAATTAATATGAATAAAGATGAGGAAAGTTATTTTGATGCGATTTTCCTATCTCCGCATAAATTCTTAGGTGGTCCCGGAACTTCCGGAATTTTGATATTTAACGAAGACATATACCCGAAAGATTTGCCACCTACAATTGCTGCCGGTGGAACAGTAGATTATGTTTCCCCTGAAAAAGAAGAGTTTATTCAAGATATTGAAACAAGAGAAAAACCGGGTACACCGGGAATAATTCAAGCTATTCGAACAGCTCTTATTTTCCAATTAAAAGGAAAAGTAGGAACCGAAAATATAGACGCAATCGAGGAGTATTATTATAAGAGATTTAGAAAAGAATTTACTGATGTTACAAATATCGATTTTTACGGACCCCAAGATTTTGAGAAGAAAATCCCCATTATTCCGTTTAATATAAAACA
>JAMOPB010000476.1 GCA_027064945.1 Candidatus Cloacimonadota bacterium | reverse complement strand
GCTATTGACAGATAAAAATAACTTATGTTATTTGCTAATATTACTTAGTAATATGAATTATTCGTTATTGAGTTAACAAAAAATGTTCCAGGAATATCTAATGAAAAAATACTTAATCTTATTATCCGTTATTCTCATTTTTATGGGATGCCAAGCATATCCTGATTTTCAAAGCGATAGAGCTTATCAATATTTAATCAAACAAACTGAGTTTGGACCAAGAGTTCCAAACTCAAATGAAATTGAGCTTTGTCGGGAATTCATAATCCAAACCCTAGAGGAAAATGGAGCTGAGATATTAACTCAAGAATTCGAAGTCACAATTTCGGATTCACTTTATGAAGGGATCAATATTATTGGAAGATTTTATCCACGCCAACCACGAAGAATTCTTTTGGCAGCGCATTATGACACAAGACCTTGGGCAGATAAAGATAGTAACTCTGAAAATCACAATCTACCAATCAGTGGTGCAAATGATGCTGCTTCCGGTGTAGCTGTTCTTTTGGAAATTGCCAATCTATTGAATGAGCAACAACCCCCGGAATATGGAATAGACCTGGTTTTTTTTGATCTTGAAGATATGGGAAGTTATGGATCAGATGATAACTGGTGTCATGGATCCAGATATTTCGCCAATAATTTCCCCATAAAAAAACCGGAAAAAGCAATTCTCTTAGATATGGTAGCAGATAAAGATTTGAACATTGAAATTGAACGTTTTTCATACCATGACAGTCCGGCTTTAGTAAACGAAGTTTGGGATATTGCCGAAGATTTAGGAATAGAAAATTTCAAAAGAAAAATTGGACTCCCTATTTATGACGATCATGTTCCATTATTAGAAATTGGTATTAACATAATCGATATTATCGATTTTGATTATCCTTATTGGCACACAATCGAAGATACATATGACAAATGCTCTGCTGAATCTCTTGGATCTGTTGGAAAAGTCATTACAAAATTAGTTTATCAAAAATGAAAAATCCACTTAGAAATCTGTTAACACCTGATGAACAAAAAATATTACTATTTATCCTATTTTTTGGATTCATGGGAATATCCTTGCAGTTTTTCAGTAAGCCAATAGCAGCAAATGAAACAGTAGCAGACACACTTAATCTTTCCAAAGATTTTCAAATTAAATATGATCTGAGAACATGCACCAAAGAAGAGTTGCAACAAATTCCCAGAATAGGACCAAGTAGAGCTCAAACAATTATTGAATACAGAGAACAAATTGGTTTTAATTCTCTTAAAGATATAAAACAAATCAAAGGAATTGGTGATGCCACTTTCGAGATAATCAAACCGTATTTAATTGAATTTGGTGAAGAAGAAATTCCTAAAAGTGTAAAAAAAAATACTTCACTGAATCATAATAAAATAAACATCAATATTGCAAATATTGAGGAGCTTACTCAATTGCCGGGAATTGGTCCGGCAAAAGCAAAGAAAATAGTACAAAAACGTGAAGAACTAGATGGTTTTAAATCGATTGAACAAATTACTGAAGTTAAAGGAATCGGAGAAAAATCATTCGAAAAATTAAAGAACAACATAACCATAGGAGAAAATTAATGTGTCCCATACCTACAATTACTTTAGCAAGATTATTTGAAAGCCAAGAACAATACGTAGAAGCCTTGGCGTTATATCACATTCTTTATAACAAGTTCCACGATGATTCTTTATTAGAAAAAATCAACGAAATGAAAGATGAAGTTTTCTCCAACAATGAAGCAGATTATCATAAATTATTATCTAGCATTTTTTCTCAAGAAGATAGAGAACGTCTTGGCATTCTTCCCCACGAACAAGCTCAAGATTATCTTTCTACACTTGAACAGTTCAAAGAAAGAAAAAGAACTAAACCGGTTCCCGAATCAATAGAAAAAACAGAAAAAGATGAAACAAAACAGGAAGAGACAATTCAAGTTGAATTTTCCCAAATATTGGAAGATTTAAATAAATTAGAAGCTCCCGAATTAGAAAATCTAGCATTGAAATTATTCCATAAGAAAATCAATGAATTAACACTTTCAGAAATTAAACAGTTAATAGCAACACAAACAGATGAAGAAGAAATCGAAAAATCAATACAATAAATTATGCGACCGATGCGCTCAAAAGTGCAAACAACCAAGTGATATCATATTGGTTCAATGCCCAAATTTTATTTATAAAGAACAGCAGCTAACATTAAAGTTCCCTAAAGAGAGAAAAAATGCGAGTAATAGCAGGTAAATTCAAAAAATCTAATTTATTTTCAGTTCCGGGTAAAACGACACGCCCTACAACTGATTACATCAAAGAATTAATATTCTCAGTAATTCAAGATTGTGAAGATAAAACTATCTTAGATCTTTATGCCGGAAGCGGTGGAATTTCTATCGAAGCAATTAGCAGAGGCGCTAAGTTTGCCACTATGATAGATTTTTCCAATAAAGCAATAATGACAATTAAGAAGAATATCGAAAAACTTGGCATATCGAAACAATGCAGAATCTATAAAAAAAGATCTGTTAATTTTCTACACAAATGCGAAGAAAAATATGATCTAATTTTCTTAGATCCACCATATAATAAGAATTTGGTAAATAAAACTATTGAAGCAATTTTCGAAAATAACGCGTTAAATCCTGACGGTGTAATAATTGTTGAACATTCTTCCCAAGAAAAAATATCACCTTTATATGAGAAAAAAATAACCTATGAGAAAAAAAATGGAGATACCACAATAACCATTTTATCATAATTTTCTTATGTTGAAATATTTAATGCTTGCTTGACATTAAAAAGCTACTAATTTCTTTTATAATCAAAATCTTAAAAAAAAGGTGAATAACATGAAAATTTTTAATACTCTAAATAATAAAAAAGAAGAATTTATACCAGTTGAGAAAAAACATGTAAAAATGTATGTTTGTGGACCAACCGTTTACAATTATTTTCATATTGGAAATGCTCGTCCTTTAATTTTCTTCGATGTTGTTAGAAATTATCTACAATATTTGGGATATAAAGTAACATTTGTACGAAATATCACAGATATTGACGATAAACTTATCGATCAATCTATTCGTGAAAATATTCCTGTAAAAAAAATAGCTGAAAAATATATTAAGGCTTTCTACGAAGATTGTGATGCTCTTGAAATTAAACCGGCAGATCATCATCCTCATGCAACAGAATTTATCGGAGAAATGATAACTCTTATTCGCAAGCTTGAAAAAATTGATATGGCTTATGAAGTTAATGGTGATGTATATTTTGATGTAAGCAAAGCCGAAGGTTATGGTAAGCTTTCCGGTAAGAAATTGGAAGACTTACAAGCGGGTGCTCGAGTTCAAGCAAACACTCAGAAAAGGAATCCTGCAGATTTTACACTTTGGAAAACAGCAAAACCCGGGGAACCCTTTTGGAAAAGTCCATGGGGCGAAGGAAGACCAGGCTGGCATACAGAATGCGTAGTGATGTCTAATAAATACTTAGGTGAAACTTTCGATATTCACGGTGGTGGAATTGATCTGGTTTTCCCTCATCATGAAAATGAAATAGCTCAAGCCGAAGCTGTTAATAACAAACCATTAGCTAATTATTGGATGCATAATGGCTATCTAAATATAGATGGTAAAAAAATGTCCAAGAGCTCAAACAACTTCTTCACTGCTCGAGATATATTAAAGAGATATTCTGCAGAAGCTGTAAGATTTTTCTTCTTAAGTAAACATTATCGTAGTCCTATTGATTTCAATGAAGACATAATAAACGAATCTTCCCAAGCAGTAAAAACCTTATACTCAGCTCTAGAAAATGTAGATTATCTTTCCTTTAAAGATGAAAAACCAAACTATAGCAAAAATCAGCTATCTATAATCAACGATTTCAAAGCAGCAATGGATGATGATTTTAATACAGCTAAAGCTATCTCTATTTTTTATAAGCTAGCAAAAAGCATTAAGAAAGGTTCTTCTTTGGAAGAACAGAAAAATAATGCGCATCTTTTAGTTGAGCTTGGAAATATCTTAGGCTTCTTCCAAAATCTTGATCAGAAACTAAGAAAAAACCTAAACGGTACTTCGGAAGAGTTAATAAACTTACTTATTGAATATCGTTCTAATGCTAAGAAAGAAAAAAATTGGTCTTTTGCAGATAAAATAAGAGATGATTTAAAAAATCTTGGTATTGAGCTGAAAGATACACCAAAAGGTACAAAGTGGGATATCATCTCATAAAGATGATGAACATAGAAAAATCCGCTCCGTCTTCCTGAATAAGCTCAACTCTGCCTGCCATCCTAAACCTGACGAAAGATCTCACGCATTTCTCTTTTACCTTTTTCTTTTGTGAAATCGGAATTTTATCGAAAAATGAAGAAACAAGATCATATTCCCTGCATTTGAAACGGAAAATCATTCCTACAAGAAGGTGCGATTACACAATCGCACCTTCGTAAGAATAACCTCATAACTTTTTATATAAACATCATTCCAATATCTCGGAATTCAACATAAAAGCTCCGGCGATTTATTAACTTTTCACGAGATAATCAAAGACACATTACTACTCTTTAAATATTCTTCTATTATTTTTTCCCATAATTTTGGACTTAATTTTCTTAGTGAAACACCAAATAATATCTTTTTCTATAGAACTCTATTTTTAAAATCTTATTATTTTCATAACAGTTATGACATTTTGAAATAAAATAATTTGACAGAGAAACTAAAGATTAATTTTTTGCAAATGTAATTAGTTCTTAAAAGAAATAGAAGTGAAGAAAAAAATAATTTGACAGAGAAACTAAAGATAATTTTTCTGTCGAAACATACATGATGTGCCGATGTGGCTCAACTGGTAGAGCACTCGACTTGTAATCGAGCGGTTGTGGATTCGAGTTCTACCATCGGCACCATTATGGAGGGGTTCCCGAGCGGCCAAAGGGAACAGACTGTAAATCTGTCGTCGGATGACTTCGGAGGTTCGAATCCTCCCCCCTCCACCATATTTTTTATCTTAAATTAACTTAAAAATGGACATGTGCGGGAGTAGCTCAACTGGTAGAGCATTAGCCTTCCAAGCTAAGGGTCGCGGGTTCGAACCCCGTCTCCCGCTCCATTTTTTTTATATAGAGCCTGAATTTTCGCTCATGTAGCTCAGGTGGTAGAGCACACCCTTGGTAAGGGTGAGGTCAACAGTTCAAGTCTGTTCATGAGCACCATAACTACATTATGATTTTACAACTTGATTTACAACAAATCACTATATAATTAATTGAAGTATAATAATAATAATTGAAGTATAATAATAATAATAATAATAATAAATAAATCAAAGTACAAG
>JAMOPB010000475.1 GCA_027064945.1 Candidatus Cloacimonadota bacterium | reverse complement strand
TCCCAAAGGATATTAACATCTTCCATTTCATTTTAAAATTTTTCATTGCAACCTCCTTTTAAAGATAAATACTTTTTTATTATTTTATCACTTGTAGCACTTCATAAAAGTTAAGACCTTGAATTGGGCCTCAACCTGAATACCGCCTGCACCCAATATTAATGCTATCAATATTAACGTTCCAAACCCCACGCCAAGTTTGGTTCCAATCTTCATGTTTTTAAACATACAAAAACCTCCTGTAATAAATTTTTGTTTAACTCAAAACAAGCTCTTTGATTTTTGCCCATCTTCCAATCTTGATTGAAACCTATTATATATTAAACCATCTACCCTTTATAACCTATTTTCTTCAATTTCTTCATAAATCTTAACTAGTTTCTGAACATCAAGGATTAGAGCAACGCTGCCGTCCCCAAGTATTGTTGCTCCACTAAAAAATTCCACATCACGATACATAGTTCCTAATGATTTGATTACAGCCTGGACTTCTCCATATATCTCATGTACCACAAGCCCAATTGATTGAGCTCCATAGTTCACAATGACAATATTTGCATACTGCTTATTGGAAACACGTTCTTCAAACAGCTCATCCATCCTTATAAAGGGCAAAATTTTACCTCGTAAATTAATGTAGCTCCTTGTATCACTTTTATGTTTCTTTTCATCAAATTCTATACACTCAACTACCATATCTAATGGAATCACATATTTTTGCTCATTAACACCAACTAGAAAACCGTCAATAATAGCTAGTGTCAAAGGAAGTCTTATTTTTATGGTTGTGTACTTTCCAGGCTCTGTATCTATGGAAATAGTTCCCCTAAGGTCCTCTATATTCCGCCTGACAACATCCATTCCTACTCCACGACCAGAAATATTGGTGATTTTTTCTGCAGTAGAAAATCCTGGTTCAAAAATCAGGTTATAAATTTCAGAATCAGTCATATGTTGATAACTACTGATAATACCCTTTTCTACTGCTTTTTGGCCAATGACATCTTTGTCTAAGCCTTTACCATCATCGGTTATTTCAATAACAATACTGCCTGCATCGTTATAGGCATTGAGTATGATTTTACCTTTAGGATCTTTACCTTTCTGTATTCTCTCTTCTCTACTTTCAATCCCGTGGTCTATGCTGTTTCGTATTAAATGAATCAAAGGATCGTTTATCTTTTCAATAAATGTCTTATCTAACTCTGTTTCTCCGCCTCTGATTTCAAGTTCTATTTCCTTACCAAATTCTTTACTAAGATCTCTTACTAATCGTCTGAATCGATTAAAAGATTCCCCTATAGGAACCATTCTCAGTTCCATGGATTTATCACGCAAATCATTAACAAGCCGATGGAGATTCGAAGAAAATTCCTCTAACTGACTGTCATTTAATACCTTTGCTCTCTGCAAAATACCTGATGTAGTAGTGACAAGCTCACCTACAATATTTATCACATGGTCAAGTTTTTCTGCATCCACCCTCAATGTTCTGGCTTCTTTGGCTTTCTTTTGTCTTATTTTTTTCTGCTTTTGTAGCGCAACATCAACTACTTTTGGAGAAAATTGAGAATCCTCAACAAGAATCTCACCAAACTTGCGTCTCTTTTCTTCTGATTCAGCCTGTTGCCTATTTAAAGCAATCTCCAGTTCTTTTTCTGTAAGTGCACCACCTGCCACTAGTATTTCACCTATTCTCTCTTTGTCCTCAGGAAGTTCATTTATCAGTTTAATATATTCATCTATTTTTGACTTTGGTGGAATTACAGATATATAACAATCATCCAGAACAAACTCAAAAACATCTATAATTGTATGACGGTCAAATTCTGTATCAAACTCAATTTCAAAACCAAGATAGCATTTTTGTGAATCAAGGTTTTTAAAATCAGGCAAATTATCTGCAATGATTTGAATATATTTAATTTCACCCAATTTTTTCAGGTAATTAATAAATGAAGAAGGATCCATGCCCGTCAAAAAGAAATCTTCTTTAAAACGTAAAGATATGTGCCAATAGTTAGAACTTACGCGAAAACTATCATTATCCTCTTCATTTTCCCAATCCAGTTTATTGTCCGATTTTTCATCATCTTTCTGGGTCTTTTTTATTTCTACATCATAAAAATTGCTTAACTCTTCCAAAATAGCATTGCCTTGTGAGACAATACTTTGGTCGCTGTCGTTACCAGTTTCTTCAATATGACTTATTATTTCTCTCAAATAATCAATGGTCTTTAACAAAAGGGAAACCATATCTGAGGTTAATGTAATTTCATCATTTCTCAATTTATCCAGAAAATTTTCAAAGTGGTGAGTAAAATTTTCCATATATTCAAAACCAACTATTCCAGCGGAACCTTTCAAAGTGTGTATCACTCTAAAAAGATTATTTAATGAATCTTTATCGCTGAAATCATTTTCAAGATTAAGAAGACTGTCCTCTGCTGCTTCAAGCAACTCAATGCCTTCTGTAACAAAAGTTTTTTTGGGATCCATGTCCATTTATAACTCCGTGTCATAAATAGTTAATATATTTTTTACTGAATTACTCATTTCTAAAATTTTATATTCTATATGTCTTTTTTGAAGTTCATTTACAAATGCATACAAAAGCTGAAAAGCTGCACTGTCGAACTCTTCTACCTCTTTCAGTAAAATCTCCACGGGTTTGGATGCAGCCAAGACTTCCTCAAGCGCCTTTTTTACCTCATTAATCGTCATTACTGTAAAATCTTCAGAAATATCTACGGTAATCCCATCATCATTATAAGTGAGTTTAACTTTAGCCATTTTATCCCTCTCTAAGGTAAAATTAACTTATCTATCGCTGCCATAAGCTGTTCTGGTTTAAATGGTTTAATTAACCAGGCTTTGGCACCAGCTGCTTTGCCTTCCATCATTTTGGATTTCTGAGATTCTGTTGTGAGCATCATCACTGGAATAAACTTATGGGTTGGACTCTTCTTCAGCTCTTTTATAAAGGTTATCCCATCCATCACAGGCATATTTAAATCACTTATAATCAGGTGAACTTTTTTACCAGCAAGTTTGTTTAAAGCATCCTGTCCATCTTTGGCTTCCAAGACTTCATAACCTGCTTTTTTAAGTGTCATTTTTACAACCTGTCTCAAGGATGCAGAGTCATCTACTATCATTATGGTCTTTGGCATGTATACCCCCTGTTATTTTTGTTCAGTGTTCAATGATATTGCCATTTGAATATTCATAATTCATAACTTCTATACTTTAGAAACATAACTTTGGAATATATATACTTATGCTTCTAAACATATTTTCAGAAGCAATATAGAATCCTTATAGATATCACATAAAAAGTTTATAACATAATAAAATGTTCTTTACCCGTCACGTCCACTCTCACCCTCACTTTCACTAACATTAAAAGAAAAAAAGATTATCTTCCTCGCTTCCATCTTCTTTCCCCTCAACTCCATCAGCACTTTCACCAATGGCTTTCTCGTGAACTTTTCTTTGCTTTTCCATTACATACCTATCTTTTATCTCATTCATATCCACATGCGCCAGTTTTTTAAGCTTTTCGATAAGATCTACATCTTTATAGTCACTATCAACTGTTGTAAATTTTTTATTAATTTGTTCGTTAATTTCCATTATTGTTTCCAACTGTTGTCTTGTAATATCCTGAAACTGGATATTAGCTAGAAGCTCAGCAATTCTTTTACTCACCACCTCTGAGTGATGTAACACACTCTCTATAATTTGCTTGTTCATATTTTCCATTGTTCTGTAACTATTGGCGACAGAAATGAGCTGAGCTTCTAATCTTCTCAGTAGACTCTGCCTTTTTTCTAAAATTTTTTCATCAAGCTTCTCAGCAAGTTTTGATTCAACATTATTAGCCATCTGATTTATTGCTTTATCTATCTCATCTGCTGCTTTATTAGACTTTTCAGACAATTTACGGATTTCATCAGCCACCACCGCAAACCCCCTGCCATGTTCACCTGCTCGTGCCGCTTCAATGGAAGCATTTAAGGCAAGAAGGTTTGTTTGATCAGCAATATCCTTTATCATAGTTATAAGACCAACCAATTCCTGTGCATTATTTTTCAAAAAAAATACTATTTCCTTGTCCTTTTCCATCTCCTGAAATCTGCCTCTGATATAATTTTGTAAATCAATAATGGCCTTTTCATTATCTTCCATTGTCTGGTGTGTTTCTTCAGAAAACTTTACAGATTCCTCTTTTAAAGATTTTACCTTTTCCAACAAAGCTTCCACAGCATCGTCTATAGACTGTGCATAGTCCATAATAGAAAAAGCTGCATCATTTGTTTCTTTGATTATTTCCTCTATATGAGTGTTGGATAATTTGTTCACATCAGCAATAGTATTTAAAAATTCGTAAATATATTTATAAATCTCGTTAAAATATTTCTGCCTTTCTTCATTGTGCATTTTTTCAAGGCTTTCAAGACCAGCTTTTATATTCCTGATCGCATCAGCTATAGAATTCAAATGGTTATGAATATCTTTATTTATATCATTAAAATATTTTTGGATCTCTTCGTGGTAACTTGCTCCGAAATTTTCAAGACTTGCTTTATTAAAATTCACATCAGTAATAGTGTCCAACAATTCATGAAGATAGTTATACATTTCCTTAAAATAATTTTTAATTTCTTCATTGTAATTTTTTTCAAAATTTTTAATACTTAATTTGTTAAATCTATTCATATTAGTAATAGAGTTAGTAATAGAGTTCAACAATTCATGAACATAGTTATATATTTCCTTAAAATAATTTTTAATTTCTTCATTGTAATTTTTTTCAAAATTTTTAAATTTATTTTTAATGAGTAATAAATTTAGAACAACTATAAAAGCATAGGATAGGAAAATTAATGAAATATCACTTACTATATCTGCTGATTTTTCACTTTCAAAAAAAGAACGTGTAATATTGTAAATAGGTGTGTAAAATACAAAATAAATTATAAAAGTAATGAGCATTGACATTAGTGCAACTGCGAAGAAAGCTTTTTGGTAATGAATTACATACTTAGATGTTATTTTGTTTTTATCTAACATAACACAATGCCCCTTTACTTGTTTTTAAAATTAAAGAATAAATCATTTTGAAGAAAACAAATTTTATCTGTATCCACTTTTTTGATGCGTTTAACAAAAATCTTAAAATCTGTAGTCCGCATTACTATTTTTCTGCCTGTAGAACCTCCTACATCATAATTCAAAATCTTTATACCTTCTTTTTTAAGTATTGTAAATGCAATATCAATATTTTTTTCACCAATATTTAAAGAATTACTTTTATCATTTAAAAGTTGCAAGACTGCTCCTCCGCCAAAAATTTTTGCAACAAGATTTTTTTTATTCACTCCATACTGAAGTATCTTTTCTATTAATTTTGGTATAGCAACATTACCATGTTTGAGAGATGGTAACCCTTCGCC
>JAMOPB010000474.1 GCA_027064945.1 Candidatus Cloacimonadota bacterium | reverse complement strand
ATCATGTACTGCGTCCACATCATCAGCTGTTACGGAATAAGTATATAATTGATCTTCGGTTGCTGATAAAATTGGTGTACTGCTAAAATATGGTGCGTCATTTGTATTTAAAACGTTTATGCTAAATACATGCTCAAATGGATTGTTTTCATTATATGCATCTGCTACTGTAATTACCACATCATTATTGCCTACATGATCGTTCAGAGGAATTCCACTAAGTGTAGCTGTTCCATCTCCGTTATTCATAAAAGTAAGCCAATCCGGCAAAGTAACATAATCAAAAATAATATAATTATCATCAGCATCAAAAGTAGTAATTGTATAAGAATAATTACTATCTTCAACTGCATTTAATACAGGCGAAGAAGTTACAGTAGGAGATGAATTATCTAATTGAAAAACCAAATCTCTACTGATTTGTGCTCTTGATCTTGAATCATAAATCAAGAAATTTAGAATTTCCAAGCCTGTTTCCCCATTATCAGCTGTATATGTGAAATCCGATAATCGATTGTTTACTTCTTCCATTGTTCCACTAATTGTAACTGTTGAAGTACCATTATATGCGATAAATCCACTATTTTCTGCAAATGTAATAATACCTTTTTGAACAGTAAGATTAATGATAATTGTTCCATCCATTATATCTACATCATTCACAAAAATTGTGTCGGATTCTGTAAAATGATATTCAAATGGATTAGTGATTGGAAGATATAACCTAATCTCATCATCAACTAAAGTATTATTTATAGTTAATGTAGGAGCATCATTCTCAGATAAGATATTTATTTCAGCGATATCACTTTCAGAGCTAAAAGAGGTTAACCCACCATTTACAGAAGCATCAGCTGTAGAACCAACAGTGAATTCGCTTTTATCCCATGCTCGGAAACTAATTTTTGAAGTGCCATAATAATCCTCATTGGGAACAAATCGAAGTTTATTTGTTTCATCTCCGGATAGATCTCCATCCAATAATAAAGCATTATTTTCAAGATTAACATTACTTCCTACAATATTTGTAATATTAGTAAAAGAAACCCCATTATCAAGGCTGTATTGCCAAACTCCATTAGAGTTATCAACCTCAATAACTGCAATTGCTTCATGTGCAATTGGATTATTGATATCTGAAATTGAATTTTCTACAATTATATCTGATATTGCAGTTCCGGAATTATTGTTCTCATCTTCAAATATTGGATTAAGAACGTGATCAATGCTATTATCTAAAATTGGAGCATGATTCCTAAGAATTACATCTAATATGAAATATCTAATAATATCATCACCACCGCCAATACCGACCTTACCTTGATCATTTAATCTAACCGAGATTGTATCGTTTCCTGAAAATTGAAAATTTGAAGTATAAGTAGCGTTTGATAATAGAGAATTAAGCTGTGGAATAGGAGCAACCAATGTAACATTTCCTGTGCCATTACCGGAGATAAATCTTGTATCCCTATCTACGTCAAATTGGAAGATTCCATTACTTGTACTAAATTCCATAATCAATCTATTAGATCCAATATCAGTATCATCCACTAAAAAATTAAGAAGACTTAAATCAAATTCCGTATTTTCCAAAATGGTATTTGGATATACATATGATTCGATAATTTCATTCCCATCTTGATATATTACAGGATCATCATTTACTGAGATAATTGTAATATAAGCGTTTGCACTATCTTCACTTAATGATTCATTGTCAGGAATTGTTGCATCAATAACTTCTCCCATTGCGCCAATAGTTTCATTCCAAGCTAGAAATCTAAAAGATGAATTACCGTCAATCTCAGCCTGATCAGCTAATTCATCAGGATAACCCGGATTTGGAACAAATCTAACGCGATTTGTATCATTATTAGTTGCATTACCACTAAGCAATACAGCTTGATTTGCTATATCAACATAGCTTCCTACATTTAGAGTGAAATTTTGCCAATTAATTCCATTATCCAAGGAATATTGCCAAACCCCATTCGTATTATCTACCGCAATGACAGCAATAGAATTTGTGCTACCAACAGAATCATCAATTGCCCCGTCAATAATCAAGTCTTCAATTGCTGTACCTATTTCCCCATTAGAATCTTCTTGAATTTCTTGAAGTATAAATTCATAAGATCCATCTAAAACAGGTTTTCCCAATAGACTGTTTGCTGAAAATAAAAGTCCACACATCAGCAATAAAATCAATAAAATTCTTTTCATAATTAACCCCTAGCTATTTTTTTAAACTTTTTTATTGTTAATTTTTGAAAATTATTATTGTTTGTCAAATATAAATTCAATTTTTATTTTTTTTTTAAAAATGTTTGAGATTATAATAAAAAGTTATTGAACCATAAACAATATTTAATTAGTAATAATTCTATAGAGTTAAGTAAAACCTTTGATAATGCCTAAAAATGTGTTTACCTTTAAACAAGTAAATATAATACCTATTCAATTTATTAACATTTATCAAATATGGGATATTTTAAGATGACTATTCTAACATATACATCTTCAGCATATTATAGCTACATTTGTAAAAAGAAATCAGTTTAGGGATACTTATAAAAACAGTATTTATTTGTCTAATAAAATCAGATGATAAAGAAAATTATTTACAAACATCTATACAAAACAGATAAGCTAAGCAAATAAAAATAGGGACAAAACTATAAATGTTTTGTCCCTATAACTCAGCTGTATTGATAAAATAAAAAAAAATGCTCATAAGCCCTTCAAAAAGGACTTATGAGCATTAGAAGATTAAATGATTTTATAAATCATTCAACATTACCCACATTAGCTTCATTAACATTTTCAACTTCTTTTTGGAGCTCATCTTCATTTACGGCATTAGTATCTTCAACTTTTTCCGTTTCTTCCATCACGTCAGAGTTCTCAATTGATTCAACTTCATTATCAATATTTTCAGTTTCATCGATAATCTCAGTTTCTTCAATGATTACTTCCTCTTCGGATGAGATATCTTCCAATACTTTCATTTCTACTCGGCGATTTTTAGCACGTCCTACTTCAGTATCATTATCTGCAATTGGTTTAGCTTCTCCATAACCTTTGGAAATAAGAGATTTTGCATCAACACCATTATCAACCAAATACTGAACTACTGCATCTGCTCTAAGTTGAGAAAGATTTTGATTATATTTCTCAGAACCAACATTATCAGTATGACCACTAATTTCAATAACCAGATTTGGATTAGAAAGACAAGTTTCCTTCAAAATATCTAATGTAGCAAATGAACTATCTTGAAGTGTTGCTTTATTAAAATCAAAATAGATATTTTCGATAACAATCTCTTTTTCAACAATTAGTTCTGAAAGGAAAATATTATGTTCTATTTCATTTTGATTTTCAATTGCAATAACACCTAATACAGTCATATAGTTTTCTTCAGAAATCTTATATTCACAAGTACTATTATGTGGCACAAGCAATTCAAAATATCCATCTTCTTTAGAAACTACATTCATTTGATATTTTTCGAATTCAGATTGAACAGTAAAATTAATAGAAGCCTTAACCGGTTTCTGCTCAGCAGAATCGTCCATTATATGACCATAAATTTTACATTTATTAGCAACTTCAGATTCAGCAACTTTCTTTTCCAAATTCAGAACATAAATATCTTCAAATCCTTTACCTCCAACTCTATCAGAAGAGAGGTAAGCTTTTTGAGAATTTTCGTCTTTTACAAAGTATCTATCATTACGAACAGAATTTACATAAATACCAAGATTCTCGATATCTAACCATTCCGTATAAGATAAACCTCTTGTAGCTTTAAAAATATCCAATTTGCCTAATCCGGGATGTCCATCTGATGCAAAGAAGAGAGTTTCTCCATCAAAGAATGGAGTTTCTTCGTTTTTCTCTGTATTAATTGAAGGTCCTAAATTTATTGCATTTGACCATTCTCCATCTTCAAAGATAGAAACATAAAGATCTAAGCCACCAAAACCTTCTTCAGAATTACTTGAGAAAAACAATATTTTCTCATCTTCATCTTCATAGATAAACGGATGCATTTCTGTTCGCTTTGTGTTAATTTGTTCAATCAACTTTGGAGCACCCCATTTCCCATTATTTTTTTCTCGAGTAAAAATAGCTCCTTTTTTATTATTCATAAAAGTGCCATATACATAGGCAACATTACCATCTTTTGAGATAGAACCGAATGAATCATGTCCATCTGAAGATAACTCTTTTACTAAATAAGATTTTCGCCAATTACCACTGATATTTCTTGAAATCCAGATATTGTCCTTCTTCAAATCTGCAAGTCTGGAAGAAGTATAATACAAATCTCTTCCATTATCTGAAATAACAGGTGCAAAATCAGAATATTCGCTATTAATATTCCCTCTCATTTTCCCTAGGGAATATACTGTCCCAGATTCAGGTGATTGGTAAATACCTCTCGCAATTATATCTAGAACATTATCAATCCCCATTGTTTGATCTCCAAAGCCAAATTCGGAGAATAATTCAAATTCCTTATAAGCAAGTGTATATTTTTGCTGTGCTAAGTATGTTTGCCCTAACCAATAATGATATTCAGGATTAACTCTATCTCCTTTTGTGGAAATTGAATCCGGAACATTTACGGCCGAAAGCAACAATTTTTCAGCTCTATGATAATACCCTTTCGAGTAAAATTCTTTCGCATCTCTAATCATTGTCTCATTAATAGCACTATACGCAAAAATATTTATCGCAATCAAAGCAATTATAAACACAATTCGTTTCATATGATCCTCGCTTAATTAAATAAATATTTCATTTCAGTTTCTCAAAATCTAAAAATTAAAGAGAATCTATGAGAATCTTCTGTTAATTTATCGTCTTTTGCTGCGCCATACGCATAACTTGCTTCAATAACCTTATATCTTAGACCGAATCCTGCTGTAAACGAACCATCATCGATTCCTACACGTAATCCGCCTTCGGCATTAGATAACAAGTCATCCCAACTTGTTTTTTCTTCAGCAGAAATTTCTCCAAGTGTAGAGCTTACTTCAACATCTTCTCCCAAACCGATCCAATATTCAGCTCCAACGCCTACTTCGATATTTTCATCATCTTTTTCAGCTTTGAAATCTGAATTTAGTGTTAAGCCATAAATTGGATGCATTGTAATTCCGAATGAATATTGAGAAGGAACTTCTTCATTTACATATTCTGAATATAAATCTCTACACATAACACCAATACTAAAATATTGATTTGCATCATAGATAATACCCAAATCAGTTCCGTATCCTGTTTCAAAATCACCATCAATTGATGAAATAAACGCTTTTACAGTTGCACCAAGTTTAAACTTTGGTGAACCTAAAGCATAACTAAGGCCTATATTGTGTTCACTATTATCGAAGTTTCCTGTGAAATTATCATTTTCATCATATCCTTTGATATCACTAACATTTGCATTATTCCAGCTTAAAGCTGCATAACCATTTGGTAAACGAAAACCAATAGCAGAATAATTGTAAGATCTATCCCATCCTAAACCATCGGCAATCATTGATCCAAATTCAAATGTTTTCAGATTAGCTAATCCGGCAGGATTCCAATAAGTTGCAGTAATATTATCTATACTGGCAACACCTGTTCCGCCCATAGCCATTGCTTTTGCACCGGTTCCAAGTCTCATATATGCAGCAGCTGAAGAATTTTGTTCAGCAAACAAAAAACTAAACATGCATATAGTCAACAATACCAGAGTAAATATTTTCTTATTCATTATTTCCTCCATGAATATTGCAGAGGGAGGAGATTCCTCCCTCTGCATTTAGATTATTGTATAGCTATCTTAACTACTTTTTTGTAATCTTGATATCCATTATTTACTACAACTTTGGCAAAGTAAATACCCCTTGATAGTTTAGTACCGGAGTCTGTTTTACCATCCCAAGTTATTACATCATCTGATGTTCCTTGAAGTTCTCTTACCAGTTTGCCTGAGAAATCATAGATACTTACTGAAACAGATGCAGTTTTAATACCTCTATTTCCATCATTTTCCCAAACTAATGCTAGTGTTCCGGAATTTCCTGATTTCATTGGATTTGGATAGAAGTGTGCACTTTCAAGAACTGCATCTTCCATTACCTCATCAACAACAAATACCCAAGCAATTGATCCAATATTAGATACATTATCTTTTACTGAAATTTCAATTGTATGGTTTCCGGAAGCAAAATCACCAATGTAGCTAATTTGATTTCCACTTACTGATAATGCAGAATCATCATTAGGGATAACCAAACCATCTATTTCTAACATTAAAGAACTTATATCAATTCCTGATATTAAGTCTTCAAAATTAGCTTTGATAACCACATTCGCTGTAGAACCACTACCAGCTTCAAACTCCAAGCCTTCTTCTGGAGAAATTATAGAAATAACAGGTTCTGTATTATCTAGAGTGTATGAATGGCTTACAGTTTTCATTGATCCAAATACATCTGTTGCTGATAATTCATATCTTAGTCCGATATCTCCAGCAAGGTTTGTAGGAATTGAACTGTAAACTATGCTATGAACAACACCATTAATTGTTTCACTAAATGATGCATCTTCTTGAATAAGTTGTTCTATAACTTCATTTTCATCTAAATAGGTCCTGTAAATATTCAATTGAATATTGGAAATATCTACATTTGCTACTTCTTCCACTTCTGCATTAAAGGTGATTGCATTTCCAGGATTATAAACATCTCCATAAGAATACATATCATCTTGTGTAGAAATACCTATAATTCTTACTGATGGAGCAGGAGCAAGCACTGCAAATGAGAGCATTTCAATTGCTTGGTTTCCTACTTTATCTGTTACTGTAAGCGTTACAGTGTATGTTCCATATTGAAGATTAGATACAATTGAATTTATTGACTGAACATCTTCTTCAGTTGTTACAATTGTATTTTCTCCTGTTGGATCTGATATCTGCAATTCTGCAGACATAATTCCTGAACCAACTGTTCTATTGCTATTTTTAGAAATAACTGAACTTCTTGTTCCTTTAACAACAGCAGCGCCATTGTCTGAGAAACTCGCTACTACAGATACCACCTCACCAATATTAAATTCTGCTCCATTTTCAGGAGATATGAATGTAATTACAGGTGCATTGTTATCGATTCCGTATGTTTGTGATGATGTGGATGTATTACCCCAAATGTTTGTTGTTTCAACTTCTAATCTAATTCCCACTTGATCTTCAGGAACAACGCCAGAATTGAAATTAACAACATAAGAATCATCATCTGAAGATAATGTCATTGGACCTTGAACTAGCTCATTTGCCGGAACAGTGTAAATACTAGCTACTACACCACCTTCTGCTAATTCACTACCTTCATCTGTGATTACATTAAAACCAAGTACAGCATTGGCATTTGAGCTAACCCAGAAATTTGTATCAGTAAATACAACTTCAGGAGCTCCACCGATAATATCAAACTCATAAGTCATGCTTCCAGCATTTCCTACATTATCTTCTATACTAGCAGCAATCACATAATGTCCTGGATCTAATACTCCGGCAGCATAACTAAACATACTTTCAGTTACTGTGCCGTTAATAATTTCACCATTCAATGTAACTACTAATGCATCTTCTTGGATTCCACTTGTTCCGGTGTAATACCAAACATCATCATATTCTATTTGGCCTACTACATCTTCATATGCAAGAGCAATAGATACTTCTGTACCATACTGTAATTCATCTGCATAGAAATCTCTAACGTCTTCATCAACGATACCAGGTTCACCAATTGTAATCGGTTCCATAGGTTCGCCAGGATCATGAACGCCATTATTGTTATAATCTACGAAATCCCAAACATTGTTGTTGTTTATATCAACCCAACCATCAACGTCCCAAATTCCATTATTATTCCAATCTTCCCAATCTTGATCTTGGTTAACACCATCAATTGGATCTTCATTGAATAATCCATCGTTATCATTATCGATTGGGTCTCCTACTGGAGAAAGTGCCCACATTGTTGGTGGAGCATAATCGATACTGTATGTTTGTTGAGAAGTGCTTATTGATCCATAGTTATTTTCTGCAGAAACTTCTAAACGAACACCTGCAGCATTTGGAGAAAGCATTTGCCCAAATCCAACTGTGTAAGTATAAACTAATCCGTTTTCAGTTCCGGCAATTGTCATATCTTCTTGAAGAGCTATTTCAATTCCATCAAATCTTACTTCATAAATATCCACAGTAACACCATCATTTGGTATTGTTGTACCTTCTGCAACACTCACTTCAAAATTAATATTAGGAGTATTAATAGGGTTCAACCACCATCCGGCATCCGCATCAGCCATAAAGTTGATTGTTGGTCCTGTTAAATTAACTGTGTAGTATACATTTTCAAATTCTTGCATACCTAAGTTATTTTCTGCTGTCCAAACAGCTGTAAGTTCAGCAATATCTGTATTTGTTCCTATTAAACCATAGATATCATTAATAGATAAAGTATAAACAAAATCAGTATTGTTCACGTCAAAATCGATATCTACAGGAGTAGTACCGTTTCCAACAGGAGCAATAAATAAGTTCACACTTTCCAAACCAGTTTCCATATCAAAGATATTAGAAACTATATCTAGGTTTGTTTCATTTAATTGAGAACCTGTAGCTGTAATTACAGGAGCAGTTATATCAACATAGAAAGTATGTTCTGCTGTAGCAGTATAACCATCTACAGTAACTAAAACTTCTACATTGTGCTCACCAGCTTCAAGATCAATTAAATTACAAGTAACAAATCCGTTTGCATAATTTGCAGCAACTTCCAAATCATCTACGAACATTTGGAAATCTACATTATTTGGTGATTGATATCCACCATTTTCGATTATTTCATCGTAAACAAAGAAACTAACTTCAGTATTATCAATTGTCCATTCTGCAGTATCAACCATATAAGATGGGTCAATGCTATCAAATTGAACAAATACTGTAGGTGTTCCGAATTGTACAACTGTATAAACAGCATTAAGAGCGTTATCAAATGTAACGGTATTTGCTGTATCATCATAATCGAATGTTGTAGAATAAGCCCACTCATCACCATTCCAAACTGCAGCATACATAGCACCGGCAGATAAATCAATATTATCGGCAACGTCTAATGTAATTGTTCCTACGCCTTGAGGTATAGAATTAACTGCAAAGATTGGAGCTAATGCTGTATAATCATCATCGGCAAGATAATTATTCATTAGGGCTTCTTCTTCTGCATAGATTTGTGGGAAGAAGATATTGAGATTAGACTCAACAGCTATTCCACTCATTTCTGCATTATTAGCATAAACTTCGAAATCAATTGATGTCATTTGAACATCATCTACCATATTCCAAGAAGAAATCCAGTATTGATATTCGCCGGCACCTACTACATTGATATCAGTTTCATAAACATTTCCATTCATTTCAACAGCAAGATCTGCAATATATGCATTATCTAATAGCTGAGTAATGTATGGCATATCAGTAGCATTTTCGATAACGAGTTTATTATCGTTATAGATTGTAGGCATCATTGTAGAAGTAGGAACAAAGCTTCCACCCATTTCAGTGCTATATGTAACGGCAAGTTCCGGCATAATGTCAGAATCTTCACCATTTATTACAGCAACTGTACGGATTTTAATAACATTGCTCATTACTTCTGCATTAAATTGAACTTCATAATAAGGATCATTATTATTATCTGCAAATCCAAATTCATTCCATTCAACGCCATCAGTAGTATATTCAAATCTGATAGATTCGATTATTTCATTACACCATTGTTCAGCAACAGCATATACATAATCCTCATTACAGTTTTCTTCATCAAATCTGAATCCGGAAATAACTGCATAAGGCTGTAAGTTAGAAGGTGTAACTATTTCTATATCTACTATAGAAGGAATACCTTCGTTTCCTACATTATCATATACTTTTGCTTGGAGTTCATAATTTCCAAGAGTAAATCCTACAGTACTTAAAGTAGCTTCATAAGGTTCAGTAGTATCTTCAGAAATTAAGTTTCCATTATAATAGAACTCAACTTTTTCGATTCCTGAAGCTATTTGAGCTTCTTGTCCACCGAGTACATCAAAAGCTGTTGCTACGATGTTAATTGGATTTCCAAGTTCTACAGAAAGATCTGTAAGATCTGTTTCTCCATTAACTTCAGCAATATTAACTTCCGGAACAGTAGTATCTACCATTATATCTGTAGCAAACGCATGCTCAACTACATTTGGAGTAGAAGCCATATCATTTACCACAAGCTTGAAGTTATAATAACCATTTAATCCTGTTATATCAGCTGTTGCAGCATATTGTGTTTGAGAAATTCTCTCTACAGTAACCGGAACAAACATCCAATCTTCAGGATTTATAGTTATAGCATAACCAAGTGTAGCAGAGTTCATATCAATCTCATCATCAGATAATACACTGAATATAACTTCCATTTCAGAATTTATTGCAGTATCGAGAGTTGTTGTAATATTGATATCCATACGGTTATCAATTCTTACAAGAACCATATCTCTAATTTCTGCAGCATTTCTTTCATTTGGAGCTACACCAATGAAATAATCTTGATAATCTACACCATCTGCAAGTGCAAGAGTTTCATCTGTTGTATCGAAGCTAAATGCATAATTATTCGCATTATCTTCGGAAACACCAAGCTCAACCCAGTTTGCACCGGCTGTATTTTCTTTAATCCAATATTTCAGTTTAGGTACATTTGGTTCATTAACGTTAGATACCAAATCAATAACACCATGTAATCTAGTTGCAATTGGATAATACTCACCATTTGGTCCCACAACAGGAGGCAATTCTCCTTCAACAGAAGCAATAGTAATATCAGTATCACTATCAGTTACTTCATAAGTTGGAGAGATTGATTCAAATGCTAAACCAACACTATCAGTTACTACTGCTTGGAATTCATAATAAGCACCGAATTCTAAGTCAGCAGGAACTTGCCATTCTTGAGTAGTGAAAGGATCAACTAATGCAGGATCAGTAATATCAATCCAAACATTAGCAGGTTGACCTTCAGCAACTGCCATACGATAAGCAAATGTAACAGTTTCTACACCGGAAAGTGCATCAGCTGCATTTGAATTCAATATCACAGTACTTTCTCTTTCAAGAACACCTTCAGTAACAACCATATTAGCTGTTGGAAGATCATTATCAACTGCAATTGTTCCAATCTCTGAAACAGTTATTGGAGTTGTATAATTAGTTGTAATCTCAACTGTTGCTGTAATATTTGCATTACCTTCTGTAGCAATAACATTGTTAAATGTATGTTCTACAGTTTCAGCAATATTTACAACTTGAATAGTTTGAACAGGATCAGAATCTATTGTAATAGTCATTTCTGCTATTCTTTCCCAATCTGTTAAACCAACAGTTACTTTTAGATTATCACTATCTTTCATATAAGTATCATTATTTGTATTCTCTACAACTACGCTAGCAATTGTAGGAGCAACATCAATATCGAAATCTTCTGTATATTCTACAGCAGTCAAACCAACATTATCATTAGCATTTACAGCATAAGTAATAAATGGGACATCATTAGGAAGAACGATTGCAGGATTAAATATCCAAGTTGCAACACCGTTTTCATAACTATCTGCTACTATATTATTAGCATTAAGTCCATCTAAGATTATTGTTGTAGGATCTACCAATGACTGAGCGTCTGTAATAGTTGCACTAATGCTATCAATTACAGCTGCTTCGTTGATATCTCTTGTAGCAGTAGTAAACAATTCGATATCAGAAATAATTGGAATATCATTATCAACATTCACACTATATGTTGTAGTGCTATAGTTATTATAAGTATCCCAAGCTTCCGCACGAATCTCATAAGTACCACTTACAAGATCAGTAACATCTACATTTTCTACTAATGGAAGTTCTGAATCTATTAGAACATTATTAAAATAAAGTTCTGCATGATCAACTCCACTTGGATCAGTAAGTGCTGCTGTAATTTGGACTATACCATTTGCAAGATTTGCACTAGCCCATTCGCCTACTACATCAGTAGTAATTTCAGCAACAGGACCAACTGTATCTTGAAGTTCAGCATATGCAGGAGTCCCGCTATTTCCGATAAATTCTTCAATAGTCATTTCTCTACCATAGATATCTTTTACTAATCCAATTATTTGAACTTTATAATTGATCATATAATATGGATAAATAGTGATTTCATATGGATATACCGTGTCATCATTTACATCGATCCATGTATTTTGTTCAACACCATTAATATCGCCAAATGACATCCAATCACTTACAGGGATATAATCTGCACCATTATGACTAACATAACGATATTTGTATTTCACAAAATCAACTACAGCTTCATCATTACTAAATGCTGTTTCCAATGTATAAGTTTCACCTCTCTCAAGGATATACTCTGCATCTGCATTTTGTATATTTGATATTGCTGTAATTTCAGGATAAATCAATCCGTTATAAATTTCGAATTGAACTATGGATTCACTTTCGAAACTATTATAATGACTAATTAGTTTAACTTTATAGTCTCCACGTTCTGTAAGAAGACTAGTATCCCAAACAGAAGTATATTGTGATTGATTATTTGCAATAAACTGTGGATCGATAAAGTTCCAATTTTGTTGAGTTGTATTTACAACACAATCTTCCCAATTAGCTTCAATTGTTTCATCTAATCCCGGAGCAAGGTATTTATAAGAAATACTTGTTGGAATTTCCCCAAGATGTGGAACATAAGAATAAAGAGTAATTTCATTTCCACCAACCATTTCGTTAGCATTAACAAATTCACCTAAATTATTATTATCCCAATTAATGTAGTGTCTTGTTGCTACATTTGAAACATTATCTTCTACAAGCATAACTCTTGTAAGAGCAGGTATGCCATAATGAAGAGTATAATCATTAGGAACATCAAATTGTGTTAATTGACCTAATTTATCTGATAAATCAAGGCTTACATCAACATTAATTTCATCTCCGTTATTTACTATAAATTCTTGCATTTCTGCTGAAGGAGTCCAATCGAAAGTGATTGTTCCTGCAACATCATCAAGAACGTATGTTTGAACAGTATCAACAACATTGTTATATGTGAAGTAAGCGGCAAAAGCTGCTGTAGCATTTACACCAACTCCGGTTCCATCTGTATAATCAAATACAAAAGAAGAAGTTTGGTTATAAACATTTTCCCATGCTCCGTTAACAGGTGCAAAATTCTGCACGATTGGAGCAGTTGTATCGAAGATTACTTCATCAAGAACATTAGTTATGGTAGATGCATTACCAGCAAAGTCAATTGCTTGGATAGTAAAATCATGTCTACCATCATACAAATTATTCCAAAGAGCTTGATCAAAATCTTTCTCTACAGGAACAGAATCAACAGCAACAGCATCTAAATTCACTACGTTCATTACTTGATTACCAAAACTAATGTTAATTGTTTTGATATCGCCAAATGAATGCTCACTAGCTGCTACAATATTTTCAATAGTCATTTCTAATGTTTCTGTAGGATTAATAACTAAAGCATTTAATGCTTGGTTATAATGAGAATCTAAAGTAACAGTAGGAATACCGGGAGCTTCATTATCAATATAGTATTCCATTACCTGCTGTACAGAATCGTTACCATAAAGGTCTTCAGCAATCACTCTAACATAATAATGGTTTCCAGCATCAGTATTTGGAATTGTCCAATTTTGATTTACAGAACCACGTGTGAAATCATGAGTACCTAAATAGATCCAATTTGTATTATCAACACTATAATCAAATCTTAGTGTTGCGATATTATCTGCATCAGGATAATTAGCTGTAATTACTGCCGGATTTGTTATGTTAGCTGAATTAATGAAAGCATAATCTCCAACTATTACAGCACCACCAATAGCAGTAATTGTAGCAGAAGGCATATTTTCATCATTCAACATAATAGCAGCAGTAGTTGCTGTAGATTGTCCGAATCTATCAAAAGCAGTAACTTTTAATTGATATGAATCTTCTGCATTTTCAATATCTGCTAATGTCCAAGTTACAGATTCAGTAGCAGGAACCGGAACAAGATTAATTGGATTCCAGTTTGACCAACCGTTATTCTCGAGTCTTGACCATTCATATGTTGCTGTAACAGCTCCATCAAAGATTTGTTCAGTAACATCGATTGCTGTAATTTCTAACATACCATTAAGTGGGATATTAATAATTGTTTCAGCATTAGGATCTACAATTTGAGTTCCAGCAACAGTATTAATCAACATTTTCGCTTCAGAAGCATCAACGTTAATAGTAGTATTACTGTAAACACTCATATTTCCTGCAGCATCAACTGCAAAACCTCTGAAGTAATACATTGTATTAGCTTCATCAGCTTCATCAATTACACCATCAAGGTCATTATCATTACCATCGTTTTCAGGATCCGGAGCAATAAAATTAACTGCATAATCTGCACCAATATCGTTGCTTGTTCCCACATTAACCCAGAAATCACCATTGTTATTATGAGCTAAATATTGATAATAAACATCAACAGCACCATCAACAGCACCAATATTATCGATGTTATTGAAGAGTGTTAATTGTTCACCTTCAGCAATCCAGTTATTTTCATAACCTTGAATTCCAATTCCAGGAGTCATTGCTATAGCATTATTATCAATTGGGATTAGTTTTTCATTTAAAACATCATTTTCATCAGCATCAACGTTGGTTGCACGGAAAGTATAGTATCCGTTCATTCCGGTAGTATCATACTGATAGAAATAATGTGTGAGAATAAGATTCTCAGGTTTAAACATATAATCCGGATTTCCGTATTCATCACCAACTACTACGCCATCATTGTTTGCATCAATTACATAAGTATAGTTAATTGTTTGCATTGTAGCAGCAGCAGGTAAATTGAATACTTTTGTTCCATTCCAATCATTTCCTGTAAGTACTAATTCTAATATTTCAGAATCGGTATCTGTATTTACAATATGAATTCCGGGAACTGTATTAATAGGAGCAGCACCCATTGCCCAATTAAGCATTGGATCATCATTTGATAATTTGAAATCAACACTTACATCATCAGTATATGGAACTGCAACTACGTCTGTCCAAGCTTCATCATTATTAATTGAATATTGAACAAGAGCGATATGATCTGTGTCTCCAGCCATTGTAACAGGAATATTCATAATTCCGCCAACAGCAATATTATCGCTATTTTCAGCACCTTCAACATAACCTTCAATATTTGTAACAATAGTTTCATCAACTATTTCCAATTGAAGATCGATTGTCATATCTTCTTCATTATTTCTGATATCATGAGCAACAACTGCAAAATTTCGAACTTCTGTTGTATTCATTGGAATATTAAATACATATTCGAACTCATAGTAATCACCATTAGCATCAGTTTCTAATTCATGATCGTAAGCTACAATCTGACCTGTATCAACATCAAAAAGTTTTATAGGCATTGCTAAATCATCAACTTGACCATCTGCTGGATAAGCAGTTCCAAGATGAGTAATTTGATCTCTATAAACTTTGATACTAAGTAGAGTATTATTCCTAACTGTATAAGTATCTGCAGGAACAACGTTGATAGTTGTTTGAACTGCATCTACAGGAACATAAGTTAATATATTAGCAGGAGCAATTGGAGCCTGGTTATCTAAATAAACAGTCACAGGAGAAGACATTGCTGTATTTCCTCTTGCATCAGTTACTTCGATAGCAGTTTCTACATTTCCTTCTAAAACATTATCAGAAACGTAAATAATTCCTGTATTCCAATTATTACAATTATAAAGAGTATTAAGAGGATTATTATCTATTGTGAAATTAACCACATTAGCAACATCTAAATCTCTCCAATCCACTTCACCAACTCTTCTCCATTTAAATGCCATTGTATAAGCAGCAGCATTAATTTCATCAATAGGATTAGTATTAGCATCGATTTCCAGTTGAATATCATTTACTATTCCTTGAAGAGGAAGAGCAGCAGCATCGCATAGAGCAGCTGTTGTAGGAGCAGCATAATCGATTCTGATTTCTTGTTCTCTATCACTTGCATGAAGTGGTAAGAGGAATTCAGCGCCAGTGAAATCAATCATTTCTACAAAGAATCTGTATTGATAATCGTTTCCAATGTAATCTGTTTCATAAATACTACTATCAACAACAATACTGCAAGATCCATTTACTAATTGACTAGCAGTGATATTAGAAGCATCAGCATCCATATCAGGATTTATAACAACATCATTTATTACAGCAGTTTTAGCACCAGTTACACCAGTGTTCATATTTGTTCTTTCATAGAAGAAACCAAGACTTTGAATTTCATCTGCACTATGAACAATTACGTCTAATCTAAGTTCATCAAGATCCTCAATTGGACTATTTGGTGAGTAAATTGTATTATCAGCGATTTGGGCATTTTCATTTCCACCGTTTGGATAAGAAATATTCCACATTGATAACTCAGCCCAAGCATTTCCTGTTGATTTCACTTCAACAACCCAGAATTCGCTTGTTGCTTCATTATTTACTCTATCTGTTCCAACTGCTTCAATTTTATATACACCAGGATTATTCAATGCATAATTTGTCCAATCCCAATCAGCAATGTAGTTATCTGTTCCAACTTCCATATAAGTATTAGGAATAGTCTCAACTAAAGCACCACTTGCATTATAAATATTGAAATCAACTTTCCAAGCATCTGGCCAGTTAGGATCATTATTATCGATATTTTCATAAATATCACTTAATTCTGTTACACCATCATCATTATAATGACAATAAGCATAAATTTCATTGTGATTATTAGTAGGGTTGTTATAGTCATACAATACGCTTCTATAATTTGACAAATCAAAAACGATATTTGCGAATTCTACATCATCAACTATATCATTTGCATCTACATCAATTAGATCATACTCAACGGCAAGATCGCCGAATTGTGTAAATAGCCAATCAAATGCAGTAACATCGATAGCAGTGAATTCTGCTAATGAAATCTCATCATCATTATTTGTATCAATTTGTGCAAACATATCTGCGTAATCTACAGTATATGCAACCTGATTTCCTGCACCGTTATAATCGAAAATAGTTGGTTTTGGACCAATATCATCGAATACTTGCAGTGTAGTATTTGAGATGCTTTCTGCACCAGAGTTACTTACAACTTTTGTTTCAAGTGTCCATTCTCTGTTTGCAGGCATATCATTAGCATTATATATATTCATATAATCGGTAATACCTGCAGAAAGCATATCCCATGTTGTTTCAAAAGGAACTGAATTATCAATATCAGTTACAATATGATCAATTTCTGTTCCTTCTTTATAGAGTGTAAATTCTACATGATCAACAGTTCCAACATCAACTAAGTTATTTACATGAACAAAAACATTCTCAGAGGAAATATCAATATTTCCATCAGTGATTTGAGTTGTTCCATTGTAAATATCAACTGTAAATGTTGCTTGAGTGTGATTATAATAGAATTCTTTAATATATTGATCAGTGTTGCCGATTTTATCAACAACATTAATCTCTAATTTGTAATCTCCGGCAACTAAACTTGCTGCATCCCAGTTTCCTGTTGCAGAAAGCTGAACATAGTCACTATTTGCAAGATATGCATCTTGAGCCATTTCAGCAATAACAACATCATTAGCATCCAACAATCTCACTGTAGAGAAATTTGGAGCAGTTTCAGGATAAAGATCATTTTGATAATCTACACCTGAGCCATTTATTCCTGTTCCAAGAATATCAGGATCTGAAAGATGAACCTTAATAGTAGTCCAATCAGAATAACTATTGATCACAGAGCCAATAGTATATTGCTCATTTCCAAACTGGATTCCTGTTACTACAGGAGCAGTTTTATCAACATAGAACTGAACAGTTTTTTCGAGATCTTGTCCAAAAATATTCTCCATTGCCAGTTTAACATTATACTCACCTTCTGTGAAGTTAGCATAATCACCATCAAGAGATACATGGTTGTCATTAGCTACTATACTATTGAAAGGATACCAGTTGTTATCTGTATGGCGATTAATCCAAACTTCTCTAGTATCAAAGTTCAAACCTTCACCAACTTCATCAACATTTCCATCATTATCATTATCTATAGTATCTAAGCTCATTATTGTATGATTCGCAACCATCTCAAGATCAGCATCTTTTGTGTACCAATTTCCGCTGAATTGTTCGAAAGTATTAGAATCATTTATTGCAACATCATAAGTACTGTTTTCTTCCACTATAAATGTAGTAGGAATGTATTGATTTACATCAACTCCACCAAAAGTATAGAAGCCATCATCAGTACTATTTCCTAATCTATCAACAAGAATAATTTTTAAATTATTAGTAACAGATTGTGTAGGATTAAATCCAAGAGAATTTAAATTCATAGAGAATTCTGCTACATTTCTTGTTGCATTTGGAGTAATAATGTTTCCACCAAATTCGCCCCAATTTGCTTGCATTGAAGCAACTTCAGAAACATCATCATAAACAAGATGCATATTAACATTTGCATCCTGTCCTATAACTATAGTATGGTTTCCATTATGACCGTTACCATATGTATAAGCTTCGGTAAATACAGGAGCTTTATCATCGATAAGAACAGCATTCGATTCATTACTGAAAACTTCACCATAAATATTTCTACTTATAAAATTGAAATTCAAAGTTTGATTTTCAGTATTTTCAAAAGCAGACCAGATTGGATTTTGTGGATCAGATAAATCTTCATCAAAGAAATCAGGATGAAGTTCATTACTGTCAATATGCCATGTAACCAACACAGTATCAGCAACAGTGTGACCGGCATCAGAAATATCTCTTACAACACTGAAAGCTTCTTCATCAGCATTTAAGAACATGTTTCCGCCAACAGTATTTGAAAGAATAAACCAATCTTTAATGGAATCTAAGCTATTTACATGCCACTCTGGATGATCTCCATAAATGTCTGTAAACACAGCTGAAATTTCAATTCCATCTGCATCAGGGTTGAAAGTCCATTCAACATTGTTTTGTGCAAAAGCTTGATTACTCCATTCCATATCATTTGTATCAAAATGCACATCAACTTCAAACTCATCAGTAAATACGTTAGTGGTACCATAAGGTTGGCGATAAGTGTGAGCAATAATAGTTTCAGTACCCACACCAGTAGGATTATCAAGTATGAATGTTCCTACAAAGTCTGGAGAATTTCCACTGATATCTGATACAGTTTGATGAGCCGGACCACCAATATTTGATAAGTCTAACCATAATTCTTCAATGTAATTTATAACGTCAGCTTGAACTTCTACATTGATTTCTATAGAATGTTCTTCTGCAATATTGTATTCAGGTACATTTGCATGAGCATTAACGCTATTAACATGAATAGCTTTAATTAATGGCATCAAACCTTGATTTCCAGTAACTTCAACCATTCTATCTGCAGTTGCGCTATTACCCAATACATCAGTAACTATAACATCAAACACATATGAATCATTAGCAACAGCAGATTTGATTTCTACACCACTATAAAGTGCTGTCCAAATATCATTATTCAATGTAAAGACTGGTGCAGGCAAAGGAGTCACAACAACATTATCCAAGCCATTAATAGTTACATTTGGAGTAACAGAATCATTATCAAATGCAATTTCATCAGTAAATCTTACTTCAATATTTGCATCTGTGTCACCAGGAACAACATACCCTTCTTGTGCTTCTGTAAGGCTTTCACTCCAAATTCTTATTCCATCTGTTTCAAATACTGGAGCAGCATTATCTATAATGGCTTCATAAGAAGTGATCCAATTAGAAGTATAAGTTTCGGTATTAGTTGAATTATCTGAATATGTATATAGATAAACAACCCTATATTTAATTTGAAGAGCAGAACCATCTACATAGTCTCCAGCAATTATGCTGTTAGCTAAATAGTATTCATCTTCTATATTATCATATTGCAAAGCAACCCAGCTATCATTAGAATCGTTTTCCAATGAATCGGTAAATACTTCAACTGATTGAATTGAAATATCTGTTACAACTGATGCTCTAGATTGATTGACTTGTTGTAATTTTAATTTCAAACCAACTTCATTTCCAGCCCTAATATAAGGAGCAGAATCTTCATTATTCCATTGGAATATACTTAATTCAGCAAGTTCTGAAAAATCAGAAACAAAGTTAATTGTAATAACAGGGGCATCAGCTTCATAGTTCTGAGAAGTTGAATCATAACCTTCTCCACCATAATTGTAATGTCCAACAAGGTCTTCGATTCTTGGTAATTGAATTATAAGTTGATCTCCATTGGTTAAATCAACGGTTGGAATAAATTCCCAAATTGCTGATTTTGTATTACCAACTTCTTCATACTTGATAAAATTCACAGTCCAATTTTCAATTGTATCTATATCATCAAACTCTCCCATTCCAACACCAGGAGTATCATTTGCAGGAACTTTGACATAAATTTTTCCTACAAATTCATCTTGTTGGGTAACTTCATTAAAAGTTAATGGTAAATCTGTATCAATAGAATTCATTGAATTAATTGCTTCAAAAGTAGGATCATTAATGGTTGCATCGAAAGTAGCGTCTTCATGAGCTACATAGTAAACTCCTTCATAAGATGGAACTTCAAGGTCAACCTTGATAGATGCATTATCAACAATATTCAGGTTTGTAAATGGATCATCATAAGAGAATGTTATTCCAATTGATTCACCATCACTATATGCATTCCAAATAGATTGAACATCTGGATCAACTAACCATAAAGCTTCATGTTTTCTTAAAGAAACTATGCTTGTAACACCAAGATTATTAAATTCTATATTTATATCAGAATATGAAGTAGAAGTAGGAGGAATAATCTCATCAGGAACACTATCAGTAATATTATCAAAATCCCCTAAAAGATTTAGTGAATTTGATTCAACTGTAGTATCAGACCAAACAATAAATTCTGAATTTATTTGATGTTCAGGAGCGAACCATCCTTCCGGATCTGCTCCACTGTATCTATCAGCATTTGTAACACCAAACATTGTATCAAAACCATCTTGTAATATTACAAGTTGTCTTGTTTGCATATCAGCTGCATATTCATACATGCTTATAGCATTTGCTTCTATTTCTGCTAAATAATGTCCTGTTGGCTCAGTATTTCTTATATAGTCTTCAATGTAGAATCTATAAACAAAAATTCCATCATTTTGGTAGTCTATAAGCTGAACATTTCCGAAAGTAAAATTAGCATGATCGATGGTAACATCATTGTCCATATTATTATCAACTGCTACTACTCTTACTTGAGCAAACGGTTTATCATTCTGAGTAACTAAAGTTTCCAAAACATTTTCAGAGAAGAAATCTACTTCTGTAGAATCCGGATTGAAAAATTTGATTTCATCAATAACAGGCTTTGTATCTGCAATGATTGTATCAACATTATTTCCGGCTCCAAAAACAAGTTCAACATTTCCGGTTTCAGTTGTAATATAACCAGTTACTGTTGCAGTTATTTCAGCAGCATCATCAGCAATTACATCTTCAAAAACGTGTGAAGTTTCAGTTCCATTATTATTATCCCAAGAATAAGTACCATTAGCACCTGTTAATTCAACTAAAAGATAATCAACTTGATCTGGATTTGTTAAGTTAAAATCTACAGTTAAATCACTACCTGAAGCAAAATATATATCATCAACTTCTCCATGAATAATAACATTACTAATTTCAGGTACATCACCCATTGACCAAGTAGTTTCGTTTGTTTCATAATTATTTACATAATCATAAACCGTTACAACAGCTTTGAGATCATCTATAAATGAATTATTGAGTGGACTTGTAGTAACATCCCAATAAATAAGATCTGTACCGTCTTCATGTACCGGAGTATTAATTTGAATATTAGCTGAAGGATTGAACTGTAATGTAGCAGTATCCCATTTTACTCCAGAATTTTGATCTGTTATTGTGTAAGTAAATCTGTAAATTCCCGAGATAAAATCCGGTGTTCTGACAGAAGTAACATTTGTAATTTCAGGATCACTAATAATTGGATTTTCAAGATCAGCTGTTATCGAAATTTCTTTAGTAATAGACCAAAGAAGTTTTCCATACTTTGTTGAAGAAATTGTTACAGGAATAGTTATAATATCTCCATTCTCAAAATCTGTATCAACAATATTGAAAGGACTATTTGAAATATCTTCTGTTTCAGAAAGTCCAAATACAGATAAATCTGCAGTAATAACATCAATATTAGAAAGTACATAATCAGCATTACCAATATTCGCATTTAACTCGAATGTTCCATTATCATTCACAAAGCCATTGATATCATTAGCATCATTAAGGAAATCTTCTACAGTTGTAGAATTCCAAGTTGTAAATTCCAAGGATTCGATACTTGGTTTAGCATTGAATAATTCGATATCCATAAAAGCTTCTGTAGCATCTGCAAAAAAAGCATCTGCGCCTAACGGATATGCCGGATTATTTCTACGGCCTGGATTTCCAGCGGCATCATTAGCTGCTCTAATAACTAAGATAGCATCTTTTATTGGTTCTCCTTCATATTCATCAGCAGTAAAGCCAGTAATATGTCCGTAAACATCAAAATTCAGATTATCGGTTGTTACTATTGAATCAATTATAGCAAGGACATCGCCTGCACCAAATGATATAGGTTCTCCAGTTTCATCGGTAACTAGAATTTCCCAACCTTCAGTTGAAATTTCTTCAGTAGTTTCAATACTAAATTCAAAAATAGGATCATATTCTGAAGCTATAATATTATTGTTATATATAAATCCGTCATATTGTACATCTAAGAATTCCGGATTAGTATTATCAATGTTAAGAACTAAAGGATCTGCTTCAAGATTTTCATATGTATAACCACCATCAGCGTATTCTATTGGAGCTACTGAAAGTGTAACATTTACATCACCTTCTCCAAATAATGTGAAATTCTCATCATCATCATATCCAAAAAATTCATAAGTATTCTCAATTGTTGCTCCTGCAGCAATCTCATCGCTAATTACAATAGAATGAGAATTATCAGCTTTCTCAATCTTCATTGTATAAATACAAGCTTCACCAGCGCTTGAGACAATACTGTATGAAATGATACTTGAATCTTTTGAATCATCATTTGCTGGATTCACATCTGAGCTATAAGTCCAGTATGGAACACCAGGAGAGAAAGATTCATTATCAACGGATAATTCTAATGTAAATGCATCACCTAAAACAGGAGGTACGGGAGGATCTGCAAGATTAAAATCTATAGATGTTGAAACGAAGTCAGATTCATTTTGATCATTTGAGTCATCAAATAATGTTACAGGAATGCTAAAATCATCTCCTGCTGAATCACCAATCTTGTATTTTCCAATTGGAACATCATCAAGATCACTTACAAACCAAGTTTCTGTATGGACATTATTAATAAATTCTCCATGAAGAACTTCAATTTCTCCTAAGCCCAAAACAGTAGCATCAATAACCATTTTAGAAATAGAAGTATTTGGATTGATTGTAAATTTTACAACTATTTCATCACTGGTTACATATATTCCTTCTCTATCCTTATAAAATATAGGATTTCCATCAACATCAAGACTATCTAAGCCATTAGGATCTGAGTGAATTGAAGTGATTTCAATACTTTCACCAGCTGGAGCTAAGTGATCTACGATGTTGAATTGTTTCGCTGAAGCAGCTATATTTCCAGCATTATCTTGAATATATGCATAAACTGTATATGTTCCTTCAGGATATTCTGCAAATGTCTCATCAAAACCTAAATCTAATGTCATTTTTGAATTTTCATCAACACCCAACAAAGCTGTTGTTGCATATGAATCTTCCTCAAATATCTCAGGTTTTGTTACTGTATCTTCACCAGCGGTATTACATCCTTCATAAAAATAATGAATGTTTGTTGGATCTGCATTTTCTTCTACAACAACCCAATATTTTACTAACTCATGACGTAATAAATCACTGTTAACAGTAAAATCACGTTCAACACCAAAGGAAAATGATGTTTCTCCTACGAATGTAGTATTTTCGCCAGAATCTGCAACACCATTGTTATTAGCATCAATAAAATATCGATTGATAGTATTTGAAGTAAGTTCCAAATAATCATTATCATTATCATAATCATAGAATACAGGTGCAATATTATCTATAACTGAATGAATTCTATTTATCATAGCACCATTACTCAAATCTGTGTCATCAGTAAGATTATGCTCTAAAACAAGAGTATTACCGGCAGCATCACAGATGCTCCATAATGTAAGACCATAAACACCTGTTGTTTGAGTAACATAATTGCCATTTACTTTTCCGTCCCAATTAAAAGATAAAGTTCCATCACTTTCTTCTGTAACATCAGCAAAACCGATAGTCACAAAACCAAGCTGAGATCTGATGTTATTTGATTCTTCATCTACTCGTAATGTAAAACCGGCAACATTGCCAGTAGTTCCCCAATTTTCAAAATCAAGACTAAGTTTTAATTCATCTGGAGTATCATCTAAACCTCCAACTGGAGCAGATGATGGTGAAAAGCGTAAATAACCAGTATTACTTAAATCTTGATCAGTAGCATCCATTGTTGGAATTACATTATCTACATAAAAAGCAGAGCTAATAGAAGATTGTGCTGAATTTCCTGCATTATCGTGTAATACAATTGTAGGATTCCATAAGATATTATCTAAAGAACCTTCAACTAATGTTGCTTCATCAAAGTTATCTCCATTAGTAACAACGAAATTGTCATCAAATTCAGGTGTAGCAATTTCCCATATATCACCGTCATTGACTTGAGTTGTTCCTTTAGTATAACGTACAACATCTGGATCACCGTTAGATAGATCGGCTACTGCATTAGGAACATCATCATTATTCTGTGCTAGTGATAAAGTTCCCCAATCTGTTGCAGCCGGAATTTGATTATCAACTGTAAATAATAAATCGTCAGCTACAGGGCCTGTAGTTCCATCTCCATTGGTAGCTGTTACAGATGCACAAACACCCGTATCATCGATTGTACCATTTGTTAATGTAAATTGGCCAGTCCATTGGCCATTCCCATTATGCGTTAAATCAATAATATTCGTTGCACCAAAATCAGTTAAATCTGCTGTTGCAGAAATAATAGCATCCGCATCCCCATGATTCGGATCTGTTAATGTGACTGTTATCATTGTTTCCACAATAGCAGTCGTTTCATTTGTTCCTGTATTTGTCGCTGTTACTTCAATATCAGTATCAGTAATTGCTGGTACTGCCGCATATAAGCCTATTGAAAAAACAAACAAAACAAAAATCAAAATGAAAATCTTACTTTTCTGTTTCATAAATTCCTCCCTCTAATTTTTTTCACATTTCTTAGTACATGTTATCAATAAAGTAGTAAATATTCATCCATATCTAAACATTTTCCCTCCCATTTTTTTTGATACAAAATTAACATTAAATAATTATCACCTCATAATATTAACTAATTTAGAATCCCGATATTAAAAAAAAAACAAATAAACCGATATCTCGAAATATAACATTATTTTTTTTACTTTTGTTAATATTTAATTATTCATAAGTTGTAAAAAATTTCATCCATATCTAAACATTTCCCCTCCATTATTTTAATTTAAGATCAATAACAAAACATAATAAACAAAAACAATTAATTTACGAATATCTTATCTTACTTACAATGGCCAACAATTCAATTTCCCCCGAAGTACCTATTCCTTTTATCTGTTGATAGTTAGCAAAACAAAAATTAATCCAATCATAAGAAAACCCCGTTATCTTTTTAAAAAAATATTTATGCCCAAGAACAAATAACCCAATCTTTTCTAAATTTAAACTTTATTTTCTATTCCCAAGATATTTAAAATAAAATCCAAAAATCGAGTCAAGATAAATCTTTTGTTTTCCGGATTATTAATCAAATTTTTATAAAAACCCATCAAGATATTGATTAATCATACAAATACATCCTAACCCATTATTTTTATAGGAGTTACACATTCTCCCAATTAACAATATGCACTCGTAAATTAGTTTTTCCCAAATTTCATAAGATCGCATAACCAGCGGTAAATCAGGGATTTTCAGTTAATAGCTTTATTTGAATAAAAATACCAACGGTAGAATTAAAAAAAAATAATTTTTTTTTATTGAAATTGTTTTAATTTTACTTTATTCACTTAGGAAATAGATTTTTTAAAAAAAAAGGTTAAATTTATTTTAGGTTCAAAATGAATTTTTATTTCAGACGAAAGGTATTTTCAATATTCCTATAAAAAAACAAGGAACAAAACATTACATTCTGTTCCTTGCTATACT